>DASRJN010000070.1:0-9102 GCA_035649455.1 Acidimicrobiales bacterium | reverse complement strand
GCGGGGCCCGCGGCCGGCCGGAGCGAGCACGAGACCACGCCCGACGGGAGCGATGGGGTGAGCGAGGTGCCGTATGTGGCGTGACGCGGCCCTGGTGGCCGGGCGCGACCTCCGGGTCGAGGCCCGCAGCCGGGTGACCCTCCAGCAGGTCGGGCCCTTCGCCCTGCTGGTGTTGATCCTGTTCGCCTTCGCCCTCGACCCCGCCCGCCAGACCCTGGAGCGGGCCACGCCGGGGCTCTACTGGGTCACCGTGTTGTTCTCGGCCCTGCTGGCGCTGGCCCGCAGCGCGGCGCTGGACGAGACCGACGGCGTGCGGGACGCCCTGCGCCTCTCCGCGCTCGAGCCGGCGGGTGTGTTCGCCGGGAAGGCCCTCGCGGTCGCGGCCGAGCTGCTCGCGCTGGAGCTGGTCCTCGGGATCGGCGTGATCATCCTCTACGGCGCCGAGCCGGCCGGGATCGGGCTGCTCGTCGCCACCTGCGTCTCGGCTACCGCGGCCATCGCCGCCACCGGTACGCTGTATGGCGCCCTGGTCAGCGGCCTGCGGGTGCGTGAGACGCTGCTCCCCCTGCTGCTGCTCCCCGTGCTGGCGCCGGTCCTCCTCGGTGCCACCCGAGCGTTCGAAGCTGCGCTCGGCGGGGCGCCTGCGGACGGCTGGCCGTGGTGCGGCCTGCTGGCCGCGTTCGCCGTGTTGTATTCCGTCGCCGGGGCCGCCGCCTACGGCACCCTCCTGGAGGGCTCTTGACCGCCACCACCTCGCCCCGCACCGCTGCCGGCGCCCCCCAGCCGGCCGACGGCGCCGCGGCCGCCCCTGCCCACACCGGGTCGCGCCCGACCCGGATCCTGGGCGTCCTGGCCCTGGCCTCCAGCGCCCTGCTGGTGCTCTACGGCCTGGTCATCAGCCCACCGGACGTGGAGATGGCCGACTCGGTGCGGCTCATGTACGTGCACGTGCCCTCGGCCACCTACCTCTACGTGGGCTGCTTCTTCACCACCTTCGCCTCCGCCATGTGGCTGTGGAAGCGCACCCCCGGCTGGGACGCCCTGGCCGAGGCCGGCGCCGAGGTCGCCCTGGTGTTCTCGTTCATCACCCTGGGGACCGGCTCGCTGTGGGGCCGGCCGACCTGGGGCACCTACTGGACCTGGGACGCCCGCCTCACCTCCACCGCCGTGCTCACCGTCCTGCTGATCGGCTACCTGGCGCTGCGACGCCTCGACCTCGACCCCGGGGCCCGCTCGGCCCGGGTGGCGGTGCTGGGCCTGCTGCTGGTGCCCAACGTCATCGTGGTCAACCGCTCGGTCGACTGGTGGCGGAGCCTGCACCAGGGCGAGACAGTGGCCCGCATCGACCCGACGATCGACGGCGACATGCTCGTGGCGCTGATGGTCGGATTCCTGGCGCTGGGGCTGGTGTTCGCCTGGCTGATGGTCCACCGCTTCCGTGTCGCCTGGCTGGAGCAGCAGGCCGACCGCTTCGATCTAGACGAGGCCCTGGCCTTGCGCCGGGCCGAGGCCAGTGCCCCCACCACCCCCACCACCCCCGCCGACACCGCCAAGGGGACCGCATGATCGCCATGACCCACGCCGGGTACGTCGCCGCCGGCTGGATCGGGACCGCCGCGCTGCTGGGCGGCTACGCCTGGCACGTGGTGCGCCGGGGCCGCAAGCTGTCCCGCCAGGTGCCCGCCTCGGAGCGCCGGTGGAGCTGACCCCCCGCACGCTCGACCCGGAGCACGAGGGCGACGAGGTCCCCGTCCGGGGCCGCGCCCGGCGCCGCCATCGGCGCTGGCTGCCCCTGGCCGTGTTCGTGGTGGCCGTCCTGGGCCTCGGCCTGTTCGCTTACAAGGGGTTGTCCGACGCCGCCCTGTACTTCCGCACCGCGGACGAGGCCGTGGCCCAGCGTGACAGCCTCGGCACCAAGCGCTTCCGCCTGGAAGGGACCGTGGTCGGTGAGCCGGTGGAGGATGGCGGCCTCCTGCACTTCGCAGTGGTGTTCAACGGCGTGTCCGTCAACGTGGAGCACCAGGGCAGCCCGCCCGACCTGTTCCGGGTCGGCCAGCCGGTCGTGATCGAGGGCCACTGGCAGGAGGGCGGCGAGCTGTTCCTCAGCGACCGCATCCTGGTCAAGCACGACGAGACCTACACGTCCAAGGAGGACTACCAGGACCGGGTCTCGGAGGCCGAAGAGGGCGGGGAGCCGGGCGGGGAGCCGCAAGGGTGAACAACGCGCTGGGAACGGCGGGCATCGTGCTCGGCTTGGCGGCGTCCATCGGCGGTGTCGTCACCCTGGCCGTCGCCCTGGCGCGCCGGCGGCTGCAGCTGCTGGCCGTGGGCCGCTCGTACGTCCTGCTCGCGCTGGTCGGGGCGGTGGTGGCGGTGGCCGCCATGCAGCGGGCGCTGATCACCCGTGACTTCACGGTCCAGTACGTGGCCGACAACGGCTCCACCCGCACACCGGCGCTCTACAACGTCGCCACCATGTGGGGGGCGCTGGAGGGCTCGATCCTGCTGTGGGTGCTGGTGCTGTGCGGCTACATGGCGCTGGTGGTGCACAAGTTCCGGCGCCGCCTCGACGATCCGCTGGTGGGTTGGGCCATGCTCACCATGCTGGTGGTCAGCACGTTCTTCTTCGCGCTGCTCCTGTTCCCGGCCAACCCGTTCCACGAGTTCCACCCGCCGGTCGGCTTCGACGGCCCCGGGCCCAACCCGCTGCTGCAGAACCACCCGCTCATGGCGGTCCACCCGCCGATGCTCTACCTGGGCTACGTGGGCTTCACCGTGCCGTTCGCCTTCGCGGTGGCGGCGCTGGTGACCGGCCGGGTGGGTGAGGGCTGGCTGCTGGAGACGCGGCGCTGGACGCTGTTCGCCTGGGGCTTCCTCACCATCGGCATCGTGCTGGGCGCCTGGTGGAGCTACGAGGTCCTCAACTGGGGGGGCTACTGGGGCTGGGACCCGGTGGAGAACGCCTCGCTGCTTCCCTGGCTGACCGGCACGGCGTACCTGCACTCGGTGTTGGTCCAGGAGCGCCGGGGCATGCTCCGGGTCTGGAACCTGTCTCTGCTGTGCGCCACGTTCAGCCTGACCATCCTGGGCACGTTCCTGACCCGCTCGGGCGTGATCGCCTCGGTGCATGCCTTCACCGAGGGGACGATCGGCATCTGGCTGCTCGGCTTCTTCGGCCTGGTGGTGGCGGTGACGTTGGGCCTGATCGGCTGGCGTGGGGACCGGCTGCGGGCGCCCGGCCGCATCGACTCGCCCGTGTCGCGCGAAGGCGCCTTCCTGGCCAACAACGTGCTGTTCGCCGCGTTCGCCTTCGTGGTGCTGCTGGGGACCGTGTTCCCGCTGCTGGTGGAGGCGATCAGGGGTGACCAGCTGTCGGTGGGAGCGCCCTACTTCGACCGCATGACGATGCCCATCGGCCTGGCGCTGCTGTTCCTGATGGCGGTGGCGCCGGTGCTGCCGTGGCGCAAGGCTTCGACCGAGCTGCTGTCCCAGCGCCTGTTCTGGCCCGCCTGCGCGGGCGTCGCCGCGGTGGCGCTCGCCGTCGTGCTGGGCGCGCGCGGGTTGGCTCCGCTGGTCGCCTTCGGGCTGGCCGCGTTCGCGGCCGGCTCGGCGGTGCGCCAGGTGGTGCTGGCCACCCGGCGCCAGGGCTGGCGGGGCCTCGTGGGGCGGGCCAACGGCGGCATGGTGGTGCACATCGGCGTGGTGATCATCGCCGTGGCCCTGGCCGCGTCGTCGAGCTACGACCGCGAGCAGGAGCTGACCCTGCGGGTGGGCGACACCGCCTCGCTGGCCGGCCACGAGCTCACCTACGTGGGCAACCGCACGATCGAGGCCGACAACAAGACCTCGGTGCGGGCCCAGATCCGGGTCGACGGCCAGGTCTACGAGCCGGCCATCAACACCTTCCGCGGCACCGAGCAGTCCATCGGCACGCCGTCGGTCGCGACCGGGTTCCGCCAGGACGTGTTCCTGTCGCTGGTGCGGGCCCCCGAAGGCGACGAGGGCCAGACCATCGGGCTGCTGGTGGTGGTGCAGCCGCTGGTCTCCTGGCTGTGGGTCGGCGGGCTGATCATGGCTATGGGCACGGTGCTCGCCGCCTTCCCGGGCCGGCGCCGCAACCCGATCGACCCGGTGTCCGCCCCCGTGACCGTGAGGGGCACCCCGGCCCGGGTGCCGCCCCCGCCCGAGCCGGAGCCCGAGGCGGAGCCGGTGGAGGTGGGGTCATGACCGAAGTCGTCGACACTCCGGCCGACGAGACTCCGTCCGAGGACGGCTACGCCGACGAGCCGCCCCGCCGGCGCCGCACCGGGCTCATCGTCACGCTGGTGGTGGCGGTGCTGGCCGTCGGGTTCGTGGTGGTGCTGGCCACGAGCGAGCCGGCCAGCGAGCGCCGGGCCAAGAGCCCCCTGGTGGGCCGGGCCGTCCCCGCGCTGGCGGGCGAGACGCTCGACGGCGGCAGCTTCGACATCGACGACCAGCAGGGCCGGTGGGTCGTCGTCAACTTCTTCGCCACCTGGTGCGCGCCCTGCCGGATCGAGCACCCCGAGCTGCAGGCGTTCGAGGAGGCCCACCGCCCCACCGGGGACGCCGCGGTGGTGAGCGTGGTGTACCGCGACACCGAGGCCAACACCCGCGACTTCTTCGCCGAGAACGGCGGCGAGTGGCCGGTCCTGCTCAACGAGGACGGCCGGGCGCCGGTGGACTTCGGGGTGGTCAAGGTGCCCGAGTCGTACCTGGTCAACCCGGACGGCGTGGTGGTGGCCAAGTTCAACGGCGGGGTGACCCAGGCGGACCTGGACGCCACCATCGCCCAGTTCGGAGGCAGAGCGTGACGGCCGCGACCCGGTCCCGACCCGGCCTGCGGGTCATCGGCTGGCCCCTCCTGGCGATCGTGCTCGGGGTGTCGCTGCTCATCGGTGTGACCGGCAGCCGCCCGCCTCGCACCGCGGAGGACCGGGCTCGGGCCCTGTCCGAGTCGGTGGCGTGCCCGGTGTGCGACGGGCAGTCGGTGGCCGAGTCCGACTCCGAAGCGGCCAAGGGCATCCGCAACGTGATCAGCACCCGCATCTCGGAGGGGGCCACCGACGCGCAGATCCGCGACGAGCTGGCCGGGGCCTACGGCGAGCACATCCTGCTCACCCCGGGCCGCACCGGCGTGGCCAGCCTCGTGTGGACGCTGCCCGTCGTGGCCCTGGTGGCCGCGGTGGCGGGCTTGGCGCTCACCTTCCGGCGCTGGCGCCGAGCCGGTGGCGCCCGCGCCACGGACGCCGACCGCGAGCTGGTGGCGGCGGCGCGCCGGTCCGACGGCTACGGGGACGGGGATCCGCCGTGAGTACCACCACCCAACGCGGCCTCGACCCCGACGCCCTGGCGGCGCTGGAGGAGGAGCGGCGTTTCCTGCTCCGCTCGCTGGACGACCTCGAGCGCGAGCACGAGGCGGGTGACGTCGACGAGGTCGACTACGAGACCCTGAAGGACGACTACACCGCCCGCGCGGCCCGCACGATCCGCTCGATCGAGTCGCACCACGCCCGCTTGGCCCAGGCCCGCCCGCCGCGGAACTGGCGGCGGGTGCTGGTCACGGTGGCGGCGGTGGGTGCCTTCGCGCTGATCGCCGGCGTGGTGGTGGCCCAGGCGGCCGGCCGCCGGGGCGCGGGTGACACGATCACCGGCGACGTGCGGTCAACCACCCGGTCCCGGCTGGACGAGGCCCTCCAGCTGGCCAGCCGGCAGCAGTACGACCAGGCCATCGCCCTCTACGACGACGTGCTGGCCGACCAGCCCGACAACGTCGAGGCCATGACCTACAAGGGCTGGATCCAGTACCAGTCGGGCGACGGCCAGGGCGTGGTCACCCTCATCGATGCCGCCGAGCTCAACCCCAACTACCCCGCGGTCCACGCCTTCCTGGCGGTGGCGTTCGAGCGCCTCGGCCGCCCGGAGACGGCCCAGCAGGAGCTGGACCGGCTCGACGCGCTGGACCCCCCGCCCGAGTTCCGCGACCTGACCGCCCCGCTGCGCGCCCGCCTCGCGTCCGCCACCACCACGACGACGGCCCCGGCACCATGAGCCGGCGGGAGCGTGCGGCGATCGCGCGCGAGACCGAGGCGATCGTGGCCGCGGGCCGGTACGAGCGGCACGGCCGGACCGTGGAGATCGCGGCCTCGGTGGCGGCGGCCCGCCGGGGGTCCCACCTGCATCTGCCGGACGACCCGGCCCTCGACCTCGCTCCCTCGGCGGCCGGTGCCGGATCGGTCGAGGTCACGGGCGAGACCACGCTTCAGGCCGCCGCGCGCCTCGCCGCCGACGGCCACACCGCGTTCGCCGCCCTCAACTTCGCCTCCGCCCACAAGCCCGGCGGGGGCTACCTGAACGGCGCCGAGGCGCAGGAGGAAGCCCTCGCCCGGGCCTCGGCCCTGGCGGAGTGCCTGGAGGCGGTGCCGGAGTTCTACGAGTTCCACCGCCGGCAGCAGGACCCGTGCTACAGCGACCGGGTCGTGTGCTCGCCGGCGGTCCCGGTGTTCCGCGACGACGCCGGGACGCTGCTCGCCCAGCCTTACGAGGTCACGTTCCTCACCGCCGCGGCCCCCAACGCCGGCGCCCTGGCCGGCCAGGGCCGGCCGGCCGACCTGCGCTCCCTCATCCACCGGCGGGCCCGGCAGGTGCTCGCCGCCGCCGTGCTCCACGACCAGCGGGCCTTGATCCTCGGCGCCTGGGGCTGCGGCGTCTTCCGGAACGATCCGGTCGTGGTGGCCGACGTCTTCGCCGGGCTGCTGGTGGACGGCTACGCCGGCGCGTTCGACCGCGTGACCTTCGCCGTCCTCGACCGGGCGCCCGACGCGCCCACCCGTGGCGCGTTCGCGGATCGCCTCGGTCCCCTCACCGCCTGATCGTCCCCCGCTTGCCCTCCCGGGGGCTCAGCCTCGCGTCGCGGCGTTCACCCCGGCCCAGAAGTCCTGCACCAGCGGCGTCGGGGCCGGGGACATCGCATGGCGCTGCGTGAGCAGGATGCCGCTGGCGGTGCGGGTGGGCTGCGAGCGCCAGGTCACCCCGCTGCCGCCGTCCCAACCCACGCCCGCGGGGAAGGGCTCGTCGCCCGCGCCCGCGGCCGGCACCGACAGGCCGAGGCCCCAGCTCCCGTGGTCACCGAAGAACATGGGGTACGGCTCGCGCTGGGCCGGGGTCAGGCGATCGGCCGACATCAGCGCCACCGTCTCCGGTGCCAGCACGCCCCCGCCGCCCGCGAGCAGCATGGACACGAAGGCCCAGTAGTCGTCGGCGGTGGACACGAGCCACCCGCTGGCGTCCGGGTGCCGGGGTGGGGCGGCCCACCAGCTGTCCGCCGGCTCGTCCAGCACCGACAGCTCGCCGGTCTCGCCGTCGGGCAGGTAGAAGGTGGTGAGCCGGTCGATGCGGTCCGGCGGCACCCAGAACCCGGTGTCGGCCATGCCCAGCGGCTCGAAGATGCGTTCCCGCAGCACGGTGCCCAGGTCATGGCCGCAGGCTCGGGCCAGCAGGACGCCGAGCACCTGGGTCCCGGTGTTGTACAGCCACACCTCGCCCGGCTGGTAGATGAGCGGCAGCGTGCCCAGGGCCGCGATCCAGCTGTCCGGATCGTGGGGGCCGGGCGGCCAGGGCGGGCCGCTGATGCTCTGGAGCTGCAGCTCGGCCTCTGCCACCTGGATGGGGTACGTCCCGGGCATCGCCATCACCGCCCCGAACCCGAGCCGGAAGTCGAGCAGGTCGGCGAGCGTGATGGCGCGGCGGGCGGGGACGGTGTCGTCGAGCTCGGCGTCGAGCGACCGCAGCACCCGCCGGCCGGCGAGCTCCGGCACCAGGTCGTCGATCGGGTCCTCCAGGCGTAGGCGGCCCTCCTCGACCAGCGTCAGCGCGGCCGCGGCCACCACCGGCTTGGTCAGCGAGGCGATCCGGAAGATGGCGTCGGAGCGGAGGGCGGTCTCGGCCGTGAACGCCGGGGCGCCGATGGCTTCCACGTGCACGTCGTCACCGGCGGCCACCAGCAGCACCAGGCCCGGAAGCTCGCCTGCGTCCACGCGGGCGGCCATGGTGTCGTGGAGGCGGGCGAGACCGTCGCGCGACAGCGGCACGGCTACAGCTCAGGCGGCGGGATGTAGCGGGCCTTGCTCCAGCGACCGCTGTCCCAGGTGACGACCCAGGTCGACGCCTTGGGCCACAGCAGGGGCTCCTTGATGCGGGCGGTGGTGGCCTTGAGGATCCGCAGCATGTCGGGGATGACGTCGCCGTGGCTGCACAGCGCGACGGCGTCGCCCTGCGTGCGCAGCTCGTCGGCGAGGGCCAGGGCGTCCTCGCCGTCGGATCCCTCGGCGAGGCGCTCGTCCGTCTCGACCTTGCAGCCGAGCCGTTCGGCCAGTGGTTCGAGGCTCTGCACGCAGCGGACCGACGGGCTGCTCACCAGCCGTGTGATCCCCGCCGAGGCCAGCGTGTCCGCGATGGCGGCGGCTTGACGGCGGCCCTTGTTGCTGAGCGGTCGGAGGTCGTCCGAGCGGTGCCACTCCGAGCGGTTGCCGGCAGCGCTGTGGCGGATGACGTAGAGCCTCATGAGCGGGGTGATGATGCCAGATCTGCGGCGGGATCACCGCGGTCGGTGGACAGCCGCGGCCACCGACCGCAGCTCGGCGAGCACCCGGGGCAGCGCGTCGAGCACCCGGTCGATGTCCGTGTCGGTGCTCGACCAGCCTACGGACAGGCGCAGGCTGTGGTGGGCGTCGACGCCCATGGCCTCCAGCACGGGCGACGGCTCCAGCGACTCGGACGAGCACGCGCTACCGGAGTGGGCCGCGATCCCGGCCCGGTCCAGGCCGAGCAGCACGGCCTGGGGCTCGATGCCCTCGACCCCCAGGCACACGATGTGGGGCAGGCGCTGGTCCGCGTCGCCGTAGACCCGCAGCCCGTCGAGGCCCGGCGTGATGGCGAGGGCGGCCAGGATGCGGCCGGTGAGCCGCCGCTGCTCGGCGGCCTCGGCCTCGACGTCGAGCGCGGCGCAGGCGGCGCCGAACCCGGCGATGGCCGGCACGTTCTCGACCCCGGCCCGCCGGGCCCGCTCCTGGTCCCCGCCGACCA
>DASRJN010000069.1:0-4453 GCA_035649455.1 Acidimicrobiales bacterium | reverse complement strand
GCCCATGGGGATGTAGACGAACGGGAACCCGCTGTCCCGGCCCAGCAGCTTGGGGTTGAGCCCGCCGGGGCCGATGCCGCGGCCACGGCCGCCGCCTCCACCCCCACCGCGGCCGCCGCCTTCCTGGCCCTCGGGCGCCGGTGGGCGGGACGACTTCTCGACCCCGCAGGCGATGTACATGTCGCCCTCGCCCACCTTCACCGCGTTGGCCGCGGCCGTGATGGCCTGGAGCGACGACGCGCAGAAGCGCTGGACGGTGTGGGCGGACACCGAGTGGGGGAAGCCGGCCAGGATCCCCGCGGTGCGGGCGATGTTGAACCCGGTCTCGCCGCTCTGGGCCACGTTGCCGCAGATGATGTCGCCCACGTCGAACCGGTCCACCTGCGGCACCTTGTCCATGAGCGCCACCAGCACGTCGGCCATCAGCTCGTCGGCCCGCTTGTCGACCAGCGAGCCCTTGTTGGCGCGGCCGATCGGGCTACGGGTGGCGGCCACGACGACGGCCTCGTTGAGGTCGGGCATGTCTGCTCCTGTGTGGGATTGGCAGTTTCGGAAGGACTGACTGGTCCCGGCGCTCAGCCGGTGCGGGAGGTGCGCCGCTCGTAGCTCGGCGGCATGTCGGCCTCGGGGAAGCTATCGAGGATCGTGAAGGTGTTCTCGGCGTCGAACGGGACGCCGGGCGCGTCGGCCAGCTCCCCGGGCAGGTAGCGGGCGCCGTCGTTCATGTAGCGGTACATACCCGTGCCGTCGGCCCCGGTCTCGTCCTGGCCCGTGGCCTCGGCGTCCCACCACACCAGCGTGACGTCGTCGGAGCCGGCGTAGTCGGGCCACGGCCAGCGGACGTCGCCGTAGGACGTGCCGAAGGAGGTGGTGAGGTGGCCGGTCGGGTCGTACGAGAAGAGCCCGTCGCGGAACGTGGTGGGGTTCAGGTCGGGCCCGGCCAGGTGGATGCCCGTGAACAACCGGCCGAAGTCGAAGATGTTCGGGTACTCCTCCAGGTTCTCGCCCAGGTACCAGGACACGAGGTTGCCCTGCTCGTCGATGACGTCGGGGTCGATCCTCGCGAGCAGGTAGGAGAGGCCGAATGCGTGGCTCCACTGGTCCTGGTCGTAGCGGCGGGCCAGCGCGGTGATGTCCGTGCCGGTGGACCCGGTGACGATCCACTCCGGGTGGTAGTCCTGGTTGGTGGCGGCCTGGGTCAGGTAGATGGGGAAGAAGCCGTCGCCCGCGAAGATCACGCTGGTGACGCCCTTGTCCTTGAGGCGGGCGACGATCGTCGACGCGTCCTCGGGGGCCTGGCTCAGGTCGAGGATGTAGGGGATGCGGTCGGACAGCTCCACGCCGTTGTCGGCCAGCCGCTCCTCGAAGAAGTCCACGCCGGGACCGCGCGAGCCGTCGGCCGTCTCGTAGTACACGATGGCGAAGCTGCGCTCGGTGTCCTGGTAGGCCGGGTCGCCGGCGAACTCGGCGGTCTCGCCGGCCAGCCGGCTGACCACGAAGTCGGCCCGGTGGACGTAGCCCTGGGTCGACGCCAGCGTGCCGCCCCAGGCGTAGGGCTCCAGGCTCTCGTACAGCTCCTGGGGCTGGCCGGTGGCGCACAGGCAGATGACATCGCGGGCCGACAGCTCCTCGGCGAAGGCGTTGGTCTGGGCCGGACCGCCCACGACCGCGAAGGCGCCGATGTCGTCGGCGATCCTGATGGCGTCGGACCGGGCCGCGGCGTCGTCGCTGTTCGACCCGGTGGCCTCGACCTGCACGTACTTCACGGTCCGGCCGTAGGTCTCGAACAGGTGGTTGTAGGCCTCGACGATCTGCTGGCGGTCGGCGGTCAGCTCTTCGTCGGTGGGCGGGTCGCCCATCACGTCGTCGACGATGGCCCGGGCCGTCGGGTCGTCCTGGGCGTTGTAGAACGCGACCGTTATCTCGTCCTCGGTGACGCCGTGGGCGGTGGCCCCGCCGTTGTCGCGACCCTCCTCCCAGATGGGGACGCAGTTGGGGGCGTAGACCGTGGGGATGGCCAGCCGGCCCGTCTCGCGGTCGCAGTCGGGCGCGTCCAGGGGATCCTCGTCCGGGAACGCGGCCAGGGCCGGCGGCGTCCCGTCCCCGGGCGCGGCGACTGCGTCCGAGTCCGGTTCGTCGTCGTCGCCCCCGCCCACGATCGCGCCGATCCCGAGCGCAGCCGCGGCGACGACCACGACTGCCAGGATCGGCCAATAGCGCGTGATACCCGTGCGCTTCTTCGGCGTGTCGCCCATCGTTTCCCCCCTCGGACGCTGCCTGCTGCCGTCGCGATCACGCCCGGCGGACACGGGCCCGACGGGCTATCTTGACCGCAGTTCAAGTTAGCAGCGGAACCGACCGGGGGGACGATGACCGCCGCACTCAGCGCTACGACGACCGCGGTCCGATCATCGTGGCGTAGCTCCTCGGTCGCGTCGACCGCCGCGGTCGTCGGAGGGCTGGTCGTGGTGCAGCGGGTGCTGTGGCCCGCCCCCACCGGCGTGCTGGTCAAGGGCGTGGTCATCGGCGGGCTGACCGCCCTCATCTCCTTCGGCATCGCGCTCGTCTACCGCTCCAACCGCATCGTCAACTTCGCCCAGGGCGACCTGGGCACGGTCCCGACGATGGGGGCGGTGCTGCTCATCGTGGGGCCCGGCATGCCCTATTTCGTGAGCCTCGGGCTGGGCCTGGTGGTCGCGGCGCTGCTGGGCGCGCTGGTCGAGTTCCTCATCATCCGGCGCTTCGCCCACGCGCCCCGGCTGATCCTCACCGTGGCGACGCTGGGCGTGGCGCAGATCTTCGCGGCGCTCGCACTGGGCCTGCCGTCGCTGGCCAACAACGCGTTCCCCGGCACCTTCGACATCAACCCGCCCAGCACCTACCCCTCGCCCTTCGACTTCACCTTCGAGATCCCGCCCATCGTCTTCCACGGCAACGACGTGATCGCCCTGGTGGCGGTGATCATCTGCATCGCCGGCCTGGCCCTGTTCTTCCGGGTCACCAACACCGGGATCGCGGTGCGGGCCAGCGCCGAGAGTGCCGATCGAGCGGCGTTGCTCGGCATCCCGGTCAAGCGGGTGCAGCTGGTGGTGTGGACCATTGCCAGCGTCCTGGCCTTCGTGGCGGTCTTCATGCGGGCGGGCGTCATCGGCGTGCCGCTGGGCTCGGTGCTGGGGCCGGCCATCCTGGTGCGGGCGCTGGCCGCCTGCGTGATCGGAGGCATGACCAACCTGCCGCTCATCTTCGCGGGGGCCGTCACGCTCGGCGTGGTCGAGCAGGCCATCGTGTGGAACACGCAGGAGACCGCCCTGGTGGCGCCGATCCTGTTCGTGGTCGTGCTCGTGGTGCTGCTGGCCCAGCGGATCGACCGCTCCAACCGCAGCGACGGCATGTCGAGCTGGCAGGTCGTGACCGACGTGCGGCCCATCCCGCCGGAGCTGTCGCACCTGCGCGAGGTCCGGTGGGCCACGCGTGGCCTCATGGCCCTGCTGGTCGGGGTGGCCCTCGTGCTGCCGCTGGTGCTCTCGACCAGCCGCCTCGACCTGGTGGGCGTGATCCTCGTCTACGCCATGGTGGGCGTGTCGCTGGTGGTGCTGACCGGCTGGGCCGGCCAGGTCAGCCTGGGGGCGGTCGCCTTCCTCGCCATCGGGGCCGCGGTCGGCGGCGCCATCACCTCGCGGCTGGGCTGGGACGTGAGCATCGCGCTGCTGGTGGCCGGGGTGGTGGGGGCGGCCATCTCGATCGTCATCGGCCTGCCCGCGCTGCGCATCCGCGGCCTGCTGCTGGCCGTGACCACGCTGGCCTTCGCCCAGGCGGTGGCGGTCTACGGGCTCAACCGCTCCGAGTTCGGCTGGTGGCTGCCGCTGCGTCGCATCGAGCGGCCCGACCTGTTCGGCCTCATCCCCATCGCGAGTGAGCGGCAGTACTACTACTTCATCGTCGTCTGCCTGGCGCTGATGCTCTCGGTGGCCAAGCGCCTCCGCCGCAGCCGGGTGGGCCGGGTCATGATCGGCGTGCGGGAGAACGACCGGGCCGCCCAGGCCTTCGGCGTGAGCCCGGTGCGGGTCAAGCTCACCGCCTTCGCCGCCTCCGGCTTCATCGCCGCCTTCGCCGGCGCGGTGTTCGTCCACCACCAGCAGCGCCTCGGCATCGAGCCCTACGCCACCGAGGAGAGCCTGGCCGTGTTCTCGATGGTGGTGATCGGCGGCCTGGGGTCGCTGTCGGGGGCCATCCTCGGGGCGGTCTACGTGATCGGGGCGCAGTACTTCCTGCCCGCGGAGCTGAGCTTCTTCGCCGGCGGGGCCGGCCTGCTGATCGTGCTGATGACGCTGCCCGGGGGGTTGGGCTCGCTGCTCTACCAGGCCCGGGACGCGTTCCTGCGGTGGGTGGCCCAGCGCCACGAGATCATGGTCCCCAGCCTGTTCGCCGACGCCAAGGACATGGCGGTCGTCGG
>DASRJN010000068.1:0-6625 GCA_035649455.1 Acidimicrobiales bacterium | reverse complement strand
GGCTCAGGCGGGCTCGAGGCCGGTGATGGCGAAGCGCTCGACGTCCTGGAGGTGGCCGCCGGTGGAAACGACCACCAGCAAGGGTTGGTTGGCGACGGGGGCGTAGCTGACCGTGGTCTCCCAGGCGGAGTCCTGGCCCCCGGCGGGCAGGCAGCAGGACTGGCCGATGGGATCGGAAGCGGCGAGCTGGCGGACCTGGACTCGCAGGCTCTCGTCCACGCCGGTGATGTGGCCGCCCACCGTCAGGGGGGATGGGCCGGCGGTGGCGCCGTAGCGCGGGGTCTCCAGGGTGAGGTCCGTGTCACGGGTGCCGACCACCTCCCACGGGGAGTCGAGGGCAGGGCCGAAGCGCTGGAGGTGGATCACCGCCGCCGTGGACGCGTGGTCGTCCGGCGGGACCGTGTAGCCGACTCCGATCCACGCATCGCGGTCGCGGACGTCGCGGGACGTGACCACCTCGATGTCCGTGAAGCCCAGGTAGTCGACGAACGACAGGGCCGTGGCCTCGGGGTCGGCCTGCCACGGCTGGTGGCTCGGGTCGACCCGCCAGGCCTCGGCCTCGGCGGCGGTGGCGAAGGGGTACAGGGGCTGGTTGCGGAAGCTCCAACCGGGGACCGTCGGCGGGGGCATGCCGGTGGCGCCGAGGCGGACCGCCAGGGCCGAGAAGTGGGGGACGGCGTTCTCGAGGCCGCTGGTGTCCGTGGCCAGCAGGATGCCCGTGTCGGGGGCGTCCGGCGTGCGGAAGGAAAGGGAGCCGGAGAACGGCTCCAGGGACTCGCCCGCGCCGCCCTGAACGATCACAGAGCCCAGGGGTGGCCCCGGGGAGGCGGCGCGGGAGCGGGCGAGCAGCGCGACCGCGATCGAGCCCTCGAACCCGTGGCCTTCACCCGAGACGGGCAGGGGCGACGACACGGCCGTCAGCCAGGTCGGCGACGAGATCACGACGTCGGCCGACGAGGCCGCGGTCACGAACCAGCGGCCGTCGTCGAAGCGGCGGACCTCAATGGTGCTGGCCACGTCCGAGGTGCGCACGGTCCCGTCCTCGGCCCGGGCGTAGAGGTCGAAGGTGCCCAGGTCCGGCCGCTCGGACTGGAACGACGACAGCGCCGGGTCGGTCACACCCACCACGTCGGTGAGGAACGAAACAGCCGCGTCCTGCGCCGAGGTGACCCCCGGCCCATCGGGCGTGGGCCACAGGATCGTGTCCTGCAGGGCGTCGGCGTCGGCCGCGCCCGGGACCGACGTGGTGGGCGTCTCGTCCGTAGGCCCCGGGCCCGGCGCCGACGGCGGGCTGGTGGCGGGCGGCGTGTCGGTCGTGACCCGGTCCCGGTCCCGGACCAGAACCGGCACGGCGACGGCCACGAGCACCAGGGCCACCGTCGTACCCGCGGCCAGGGCGACCCGGCGGCGGCGGTGCACGGCGCGGGCCCGGGCGCGGATCGTGTCGAGGCTGCCATCGGACGGCAGCACCTGCGTGCCCTCCGCCTCGAGCGCGTCGGACAGGCGGTCCTCGATGGAGCGGTCGGATCCGGTCATCGCTCCTCCTCCCCCAGCTGGTGAGCGAGCGCGGCCAAGCCCCGGTGCAGGTGGGTCTTCACCGATCCGGGGGACACGCGCATGGTGGCGGCGATCTCGGCCTCGGGCAGGTCGAGGTAGTACCGCAGGACCAGCGCCTCGCGCTGGCGCCCGGGCAGGCGCCGGAGGGCGGCGACCATGCGGTCGTGGTCGGCCCGAGCCAGCGCCTCGCCCTCGGGGGTGGGGACCGCCAGCGCCACGGTGCGCCGGGCGTCGTAGCGCTCACCCACCTTGCGGTGCCGCAGCTGGGACCGGCAGCCGTTGAGCACGATGCTGCGCAGGTACGCGGGTGGGTTGTCGATGCGCCGGAGGCCGCCCCAGCGCACCGCGAGCTTGACGAAGCCGTCCTGGACCACCTGCTCGGCCAGGCCGGCGTCACCGAGGACGACGGACGCCAGCCGGACCAGCGGGGCGTAGTGGTCGCGGTGGAGGACGGCCAGGGGGTCGTCCGGGACCGTGTCCGCGGCAACCGCGTCGACGGCCGGGATCTGGGAGAAGCGCCGCCCGACCCCGCCACGCGGGATCTTCATCTCCGTCATCATGACCGATCGACGCCGAGGCGGCCCTTTCGGTTGACACACCGGCCCTCCCGGGCGTGGCAGGCTCCCGGCCATGATCGACACGCGGCCGGCCCACGGGCACGACATCGATCCCCTGGCCGCGGCCCTGGCCCGGGCGTTCTACGACGACCCCGCCATGACCTGGTTGTTCGGGGACCGGCCCCAGCCGCGCTTGCGCCGACTGCGGTGCTACTTCGGCTCCGAGGCCCGCCGCCACGCCCGTCACGGCGGGACCGTTCTGACGGCCGACGGGCAGCCCGGCGCCGCTTTCTGGGAGCCGCCCGACCACTGGCGCACCCCGTGGAGCGCGGTCCTACGGTCGGCGCCCCTGATGGTGCGCGCCATCGGGCCCCGCATCCCGCGGGCGCTGCGGGGCCTCAGCCTCATGGAGCGGGCCCACCCCCGGGAGCCGCACTGGTACCTGTCCGTGCTGGGCACCGACCCCCGCCAGCAGGGCAAGGGCGTGGGCGGGGCGCTGATGGAGCCGGTCCTCGATCGCTGCGACGCCGAGGGCCTCGGCGCGTATCTGGAGTCGTCCAAGGAGGCGAACATCCCCTTCTACGAGCGCTTCGGCTTCGCGGTCACCGGTCAGATCGACCTGCCCGACGGCCCGGCCCTGTGGCCCATGTGGCGGAACCCCAAATGAGCGACGGCGTCAACGCCCTCGACGACGCCGTCCGGGCCTTCGTGGACGACCTCACCCCCGCGGTGCAGGCCCTGGGTGCCCTCGTGGAGGGCATCGACGCCGAGCGGCTGCGCAGCGACGTCGAGGTCGAGGCCTACAACCTGGCCTGCGCGTTCATCGACGCCGACGGGCTGCACACCGACGACGAGCTGTGGGCCCTGATCGCCACGTTCGGCGACCGGCTGCCGTCCGAGCTCGCCAAGGCCACGCCCGCGGACGTGCGGAACGCCCGGCTGCTGGTCGGCAAGCGCGAGCACCTGGGCCGCCCCTCGGCCCTGCTCGAGCTGCTGGCGGCGGCCGACGCCCGGGACGGTGGCGATCGCACGGCCCGCCTGGCCCGGCTGGGAGCTCACATCGGCCACGCCGTGGCCGCCCTCGACCTGGTGCCCACCCGCACCGAGCTGGCGGCCGTCGAGGTGTACCGGGCCACCGTGCAGCGGGTGGCGAAAGACATGCGCACCCGCGCCCCGGGCGCCGCACCCGCGCCGCAGCCGGCTTCGGGCACCGCCACGCCCGCCCCGGCCGAGGCCGCCGACGAGGCGCCCGCGGCCCAGCCCGAGGCCCGGCCGCTGGAGGAGCTGCTGGCCGAGCTGGACGCCCTGGTGGGCCTGGCCGACGTCAAGCACGAGGTGCGGCTGGTCACCAACCTGCTGCGGGTCGAGCAGATGCGCCGGGACCGCGGCCTGCCGGTCATCGAGCACAGCCACCACCTGGTCTTCACCGGCAACCCCGGCACCGGAAAGACGACGGTGGCCCGCCTGGTGGCCCAGATCTACCGCACGCTCGGGGTGGTGGACCGCGGGCACCTGGTGGAGTCGGACCGGTCGACGCTGGTGGCCGGGTTCGTGGGCCAGACCGCCCCGCGGGTCGTGGCGGCGTTCGACCGGGCCGACGGGGGCGTGCTGCTCATCGACGAGGCCTACAGCCTGGCCCGGGGCGGCGACGACGACTTCGGCAAGGAGGCCATCGACACCCTGGTCAAGCTGGTCGAGGACCGGCGCGACCGGCTGGTCGTCATCCTGGCCGGCTATCCGGACGAGATGGCGAGCCTGGTCGACGCCAACCCGGGGATGCGCTCGCGGTTTCCCAAGACCATCCACTTCCCCGACTACTCCGACGACGAGCTGGTGGCCATCTTCGTGGCCCTGGGGGCAGAGGGCCGCTACACGCTGGACGACGGCGCCCGGGCCGCGCTGCGGGCGGCGCTGGCCGCCCAGTCCCGCGGCCGGGGGTTCGGCAACGGCCGGCTGGCCCGCAACCTGTTCGAGGCCGCGGTGGCGAACCAGGCCACCCGCCTGGTGGCGCTGGAGTCGCCGACCGACGCCGAGCTCACCACGCTCACCGCGGCGGACATCCCGGCCACCGGTTGAGTCAGCGGATCGTCCCGCTGCGCCGCAGGGCCAGGGCGAACATGACCTCGCTGATGCCGAACACCAGCATGCGCAGCCCGAGCAGGATGGCGAGGGCGAGGATGGTGGCGTCCGGCCAGAACAGGGCCAGGATGCCGATGACCACGCTGATGATGCCGCCCACCAGCAGCCAGCCCCACCCCTCCAAGCGCAGCGTCACCGCGCCCCAGATCCGGGCCACGCCCGACACGATCAGGCCGATGCCGGTGACCACCGCGAGGGCCCACAGGGTGATGCCGGGCCAAGCGAGGGCGGCCACCGCCGCCACGATCAGCACGACCCCCGCCACCACGCCGAGGACGCTGCGGTAGCGCCCCGCGGTGATGACCTCGCTCACTCCGGTGACCCCGAGCCCCAGAGCGGCCAGCAGGGCCAAAGTTGCGGCCGCGGCCACCAGGTCGACCAGCAGGATGGCCCCGATGACGATCGACACCACGCCCAGCGCCAGGAACAGCCACCACTTGGGTGACGACCCGTCCAGGCCCACGCGCTCCTCCGGCCAGACGAAGTCGCTCATCCGCTGCCTCCCGATCGCCGCCAACGACCCCAGCGTACGGTGCGTGGTCTGCGATGCGCCTGCGGTCACCACGGCTCGGGGCCCGATGCGGCGCGCCTCCCGCGCGGGCGCAATGCTCTATGTTGCCCCCCGGCGCGGACGCCGAGGGTGGGAGGTCCAACGTGGCCAGCCTGACGTTCCAGAACGTCACCAAGCGGTTCGACGACGTGGTCGCGGTGGACGACCTCGACCTGGAGATCATGGACGGCGAGTTCATGGTCCTGCTCGGCCCGTCCGGCTGTGGCAAGACCACGGCACTGCGGATGATCGCCGGGCTGGAGGACATCACCGAGGGCAAGCTCCTCATCGGCGACACCGTGGTCAACGACATGGACCCGGCCCGTCGGGACGTGTCGATGGTGTTCCAGAGCTACGCGCTCTACCCCCACATGACCGTGCAGCGGAACATCGAGTCGCCGCTGCTGGTGCGCCGCTACCACGCCGACGGCCCCGACCGGCCCGCTCGCAAGCTCACCCGGGCCGAGCGCCAGGAGCGGGTGGACGAGGCCGCCCGGGTGCTCGGGCTCGACGGGCTGCTGGGCCGTAAGCCGGCCGCGCTGTCCGGTGGCCAGCGCCAGCGGGTCGCCCTGGCCCGGGCGTTCGTGGGACGGCCGCAGGCGTTCCTCATGGACGAGCCGCTGTCCAACCTCGACGCCAAGCTGCGGGCCCAGACCCGGCTCGAGCTGGTGGACCTCCACCGCCGGGTGGCCACCACGGTCGTCTACGTCACCCACGACCAGGTGGAGGCCATGACCATGGCCGACCGCATCGCCGTCATGTCGGCCGGGCGCCTGCAGCAGGTGGGCACGCCGCAGGCGGTCTACGAGGCGCCCGCCAACCTTTTCGTGGCCCAGTTCATCGGGACGCCTCCCATGAACACGCTGGACGGGACCTTCACCAGCGAGGGTGGCCCGGCCGTGGTCGTGGCCGGCGGCCGCGTGGGCCTGGACCCGGCCCGCGCCGCGGGGTTGGAGGAAGGACGGCCGCTGGTCGTCGGCGTGCGCCCCGAGCACCTGACCATCACCGCCGACGGGCCGCTGGAGCTGAAGGTCCGGGCGGTGGAGTGGCTCGGCCACGAGTGCCTGGTGTTCGCCACCATCGGCGAGACACCCGTAGTCGTGCGCCAGGCCGGCATGGCCGCCATCGACGCCGGCGGCACCACCCGCCTGGCCGTCGATCCCGCCCACGCCCACCTGTTCGACCCCGAGTCCACGGAGCGGCTCGGATGACGACCGCCGAGTCCCGGCAGGACGCCGGGGTGAGGGACGCGACGCCCGCCGACACGCCCGGCGCGGCGGCCCCGGCGCGGCCGCGGCCACGCCGGTGGCGGAGGAAGCGGCCGCGCTACCGCCTCAAGGACGTGCTGCTGGCGTACGCCCTGCTGGCGCCGTCGATGGTCATCTTCGTGGTGTTCTTCTACCGGCCGTTCCTCAATCTGATGCACTGGGGGACGTTCGAGAGCCGCCGCAACGGGGCCTTCTTCGAGCCCGTCGGGCTGCGGCTGTACCGCGAGCAGCTCAGCGGCCGGGACTTCCTCGACGGCGCCTGGCACAGCTTCCAGTTCGTGCTCTACACGGTGCCCGCCGGCCTGATCCTCGGCATCCTGCTCGCGGTGGCCGCCCACCGCCGGCTCAAGGGCATCAAGATCTTCCAGGCCATCTTCTCGTCCACCATCGCCAGCTCGGTCGCCGTGACGTCCGTGGTGTTCCTCTACTTCTTCCAGCCCACCATCGGCCTGTTCAAGGTCGACTGGCTCACCAACCCCGACATGGCCATGTTCGCCGTGTCGCTGACCTCGGTGTGGCAGAACCTGGGCCTGTCGTTCGTGATCGTGCTGGCC
>DASRJN010000067.1:0-2269 GCA_035649455.1 Acidimicrobiales bacterium | reverse complement strand
GACGACGTGCGAGTGGTGATCCTCGGCGGGGTCGGCCCCATGTTCTCCTCCGGCCACGACATGGGCTCGAAGGTCTCGATGGAGGAGTACACCCCCGGGCCCAACCAGCACCCGACCCGGGCCATCAACGGCGCCACCCGCCAGGGCGCCGAGAACCTCATGCTGCAGGAGTGGCACTACTTCTTCGACAACACCCGGCGCTGGCGCAACCTGCGCAAGATCACCATCGGCCAGGCGCACGGCGACGTCTACGCCGCGGCTCTCATGCTGCTGTGGGCCTGTGACCTCATCGTGGCCGCCGAGGGAACACGGTTCGCCGACGTGGTCGGCACGCGGTTGGGCATGTGCGGCGTCGAGTACTTCGCCCACCCCTGGGAGTTCGGTCCCCGCAAGGCCAAGGAGCTGCTGCTGACCGGGGACGCCATCGACGCCGACGAGGCCCACGCCCTGGGCATGGTGACCAAGGTCTTCCCCGCCGACGACCTCGCCGACCGCACGGTCGAGTTCGCCCAGCGCATCGCCCGGGTCCCCACCATGTCGGCCCTCCTCATCAAGGAGGCCGTGAACCAGAGCGTCGACAACATGGGCTTCTACAACGCCCTCAACGCCTGCTTCACGCTGCACGAGCTGAACCACTCGCACTGGGCCCAGGTGAACGAGGACAAGTACCCGATCGCCAAGGAGGACGCGGGCATCCCGAACTGGAAGGAGGCCCCGCCCATCGTCCCCGCGGTCAAGGACAAGGTTCGTGCCGACCAGTAGACCCGAAGCTGCCGGCGACGGCGGGGTGGACACCACGGCGGACATGGTGGCGGACATGGTCGTCCGCCGCGCTCCGTTCTCCGACAACCCTCGGGTCGGCGCCCGCGGCCAGCGCACCCAGCAGCGGATCGTCGACGCCGCGCTGCGGGTGTTCGGCGAGGACGGCTACCACCAGTGCGGCGTGGCCCGCATCACCGAGCTCGCCGGCTGCTCGCGGGCGTCCTTCTACCAGTGCTTCTCGGGCAAGGAGGACGTGTTCCGCCACCTGGCCGGGCAGGTGGCCCGCCAGATGGGCGCGTCGACCGAGGCGCTCGGCCTGCTCACGCCGGACGAGGACGGCTGGCGCTCGATCCGGGCCTGGGTGGCCCGCTACGCCGACATCTACGAGCGGTACGAGCCGGTGTTCCTGGTGTTCCAGACCGCGGCCGAGAGCGACGCCGCGGTGGCCGGCGGCGCGGCCAGCACCGGCGAGCGGCACGTCGCCGCCTTCCGGTCCCGGCTGACGGACGCCACCCTGCCGCCACGCCAGCTCGACCCGGTGATCGCGCTGCTCCTGGAGTGCCAGCCCCGCTCCTTCGACGTCGCCGGCATGCTGCGGGCCGCGGCGCCCAGCGCGTACCCGCGCGAGCGGATCGAGGACGCCGTGGCCGACGTCGTGCACAGGGCGCTGTTCGGCCTCCAGCCGGTCAACGTGCACGAGCCCGCCCGCCGCCGGCCGCCGGTGCTCAGCTTCAGCCCCCACATGCTGGACGCGCTCCAGGGCGACGGCCGGACCCACGAGCTCACCGCCGCCGGGCGGCGCACCCTCCAGGCCCTGATGGACGCGGGCCGGGAGCTGTTCGTCGCCCGCGGCTACCACGACACCCGCATCAACGACGTGGTGGCGGCCGCCGGCCTGTCCCACGGGGCCTTCTACCGCTACTTCGAGTCCAAGGAGGCGTTCGCCCAGGTCCTGGCGGTGCAGGCCATCCGCACGGTGTCGACCGCCCTGGTCGACATCCCGGCGGGGACGCCCGACGGCGTGACCGGCACGGCCGCGCTCCGGCGCTGGCTGCGCCGCTACAACGCCACCCAGGCCGGCGAGGCGGCCATCATCCGGCTGTGGGCCGACGCGGCCGCGGCCGGCGCCACCTTCCGCGCCGATTCGACCGCCGCGTTCGACTGGGGCCGGCGGCGGGTGGCCAGCGTCCTGCGGCCCCGGGGCTTTGGCGACGTGGACTCCGAGGCGGTCATGGCGGTGGCGCTGCTGTCCACCTTCGGGTCCCGCGAGCGCCCCGCCCCCATGATCGACGCCGCCGCCCACATCTTCGAGCGGGGCTTCCTCGGCCGGTAGCGCTGCTCTAACATCTGGGTCACAATCCGCGAGGGGAGGACCAGGGACGTGCGAACCGTGGTAGTGGGTGCTTCGAGCGGCCTGGGTCGCTGCATCGGGATCGGGCTCGCCCAGCGTGGCGGCCAGGTGGCGATGCTGGCGCGGCGGCGGGCGCTCCTGGACGACGCGGCCAAG
>DASRJN010000066.1:0-2678 GCA_035649455.1 Acidimicrobiales bacterium | reverse complement strand
GTCGATGGCCCGGGGCTCGAAGGCGGCCGGGAGCCACACCGAGCGCAGCTGGGTGATGTTGAAGGTCTGGTGGACGGACTCGGTCGCCGAAGCCGGGTCCAGCTCTCGGGGCAGCTCGCCGTTCGCGTCGTCGGTGCTGTAGGACGACTTCCAGATGTCGCCGTCGAAGGTCTCCAACGAGGTCAGGCGCCAGTAGGAAGGCTCCGGGCTGTTGACCGTGAACAGCTCGACGTTGGTCTGGTCGACCTGGCGGGTCTGGAGCTGCACCATCGGGCTGCGCACCACCCGGGTCGGCGTGTCCTTGGTGAGGTCGCGCCAGGCCAGCAGGGCGTCCTCGTCTGCCCCGGGGAGCTGGGGGCCGGCGATGGTGCCGCCGATCACCGCCAGGCCGATGAGCGCGCCGCCGGTGCCGAGCAGCGACCAGCGGCCCTGGGCGCGGTGCTCGCTGGCCCAGCGGGAGGTGCGTTCCTGGTTCGACGTGCGCTGCAGCAGCACGAACAGCAGGGCGGAGGCCGCGAACAGCGCGGCGCCGGCCACCGGGCTGCCCGACCCGCCCAGGGCGGCCGAGAACACGAACAGGGTGGTGGCCGGAAGCAGGGCCTCGAAGGTCGCCATGACCCGGAAGGCGGCCCAGTCGGCCACGAAGACGATGAGCCAGATGGCGGCCACGCTCACCGCGAGGAAGCCGTTCTCCACCGGGGCCGGGGCGCGCACCTTGCCGAACAGGCGCCACGCGGTCGACAGGTCGTCACCGGCCTTGGTCCATGTCTCGCCCGTGGGGAGCAGCCAGTGGGTGGTGTCGGGGAAGCGGGTCCAGGAGATGAAGATGATCGCCAGCGCCACGGTGACCAGCGCCGCCGGGACCAGATGGACCCGCGCCCGGCGCAACGCCGCCACGCTGACGTGAGCCACGATGGCCGCCGCCACCAGCGGTCCCCGGTACGAGCCGTCGATGAACAGGCGGTGCATGCCCACGATGGCGGACACGGTCACCAGGCAGAGCGCGGCCTCGTTGGCCAGCAGCAGATGGTCGCTGCGCTTGCTCATCGTCCCGTCCCTGCCGGGATGCCGCCGCGCCGGGACGACGCCATGGCCAGGTCCCAGGCCTTGGCGAACGGGACGCCTGCGGTGACCCGGACGACCGAGACGCCCGAGCCGGGCACCTCGACTGCCTGGCGGGTGCCGGCGTCGACCCGCACCACCGCCACGAGCCCGAACTTCTGGCGCAGGCCGGCGGTGGCCCGGAGCTCGTCGCCGGTGGCCTGGGCCACGACCACGATCAGCGCGCCCTGCCCGTCCCGCTTCACCAGGTCGAGCATGGCCCGCAGGCTGGCACCGCCGGTGGGCTCGACCACCGCCAGGTGCTCGAGCAGCGCCTGGACGTGGATGCTGCCCGACGCGAAGCCGGAGTCGGCGCCGTCGGTGGTGGCCAGGCGGATCAGGTCCCGCCGGGCGCTGTTGGTGGTCACGATGCTGGCGGCGGCCGACACCGCGGCCTCGAACGAGGCCGCGTCATGGGTGGCCCGGCGCACGTCCAGCAGCACGGTGGTGCGGCCCTGCCAGGGCTGCTCCTGCTGGCGCACCAGCAGCTCGTCGTGGCGGGCGGTGGAGGGCCAGTGGATGCGGCGCAGGTCGTCGCCCACCACGTAAGGGCGCAGGGCGTAGAAGTCGTCGCCCACCCGGCCGAGCGCGTGCGGCTGCAGCGTGCCGGCCATGGGGTCGTTGCCGCTGGTGAAGGGGACCGGTCGGATGTCCTCGACGGCGGGGAACACGGTGACCTCGACCTTGGGTGCGGCCACCGTGTGGACGTGCGCGAGGCCGAACGGGTCGGTGACCACCACCCGCAGCGGGCCCACGTGGACCAGGCCGCGGCGATCGGTCGGGAGCCGGTAGGAGGCGGTGGAGGCCGCCCCCTGGTCGAGCGGGGGCACGAGCAGCTCGGCGCCGGCGGTGCCGGACACCGGGTCGCGCAGCCGCAGCACCGGTGTCTCGGTGCGGCGCAGGTTGCGGATGCGCACCTCGACCCGGCTGAGCTGGCCGGCGTGCACGTGGGAGGGATAGACGTGCCGGTCGACCTGGAGGTCGAGCCGGGTCAGCCGCACATACAGCACGGCCACCGCCAGCAGCCCCAGGGCCACGGCGCCGAAGACGTAGAGCTCGCCGATGCCCAGCAGCCGGGCCAGGCCCAGCAGCGCGAGCCCGCCCCAGAGGCACAGCCAGCCCTGGCGGGTCAGCACGCCGGCCTCGCCTCAGTGCGCGGCCGGCACCGGCACGGCCCGGAGCACTTCGGCGAGCGCGTCGCCCGGGCTGATGCCCTGGAGCTGGGCCTCGGGCGTGACGATGAGGCGGTGGGCCAGGACGGGCACGGCCAGGGCCTTGACGTCGTCGGGCAGGACGTAGCTGCGACCTTCCGCCGCGGCGCGGGCCTTCGCCACCCGCTGCAGGGCCAGCGTCGCCCGGGGCGACACCCCCAGCGACAGGTGCGAGCTGCGCCGGGTGGCCTGGGCCACGTCCACCAGGTAGGCCTTCAGGCTGGGTGCCACGTGGACCTGGCGGGTGGCCAGGGCGAGGCGCTGCACGTCCTCGCCGTTTACCACCGGCCCGATGTCGCGGAACGGGTCATGGTCGCCATGGGTGTCGAGGATCTCGAGCTCGGCGTGGGGGGACGGGTAGCCCAC
>DASRJN010000065.1:0-2016 GCA_035649455.1 Acidimicrobiales bacterium | reverse complement strand
GGATCGGGGGCCACGTCGTCGCGGCCCCGCGCCACACCGAGGAGCTGGCGGGCGGTGTCGAGCCCGCCGCTGACGACGACGCCGGGCTCGAAGGCGACCCGGCCCAGGAGGCGGCCGAGCGCCGCCCCGACCTGGCGGCGGGTGAGGCCGACGAACGGGTTGGCCCCCAGCACGGGCGGGTCGTCCCGATCGAAGGCGTCCGCCGGCCGAGCCGCGCCGCCCGGTTCACGGGCGCTCCTCACCGCAAGGCCTCGTGGTGCGACGCCAGCAGGTGGCGCAGCTCCTTCTTGGAGAACTTGCCGACCGACGTCTTGGGGATGTGGTCGACGAAGGCGATGTCGTCCGGCAGCCACCACTTGGGCACGCGGGGCTCGAGGAACGCCCGGATGTCGACCTTCGTGTACGCGGTCGGCTGGACCTCGGGTCGAAGGACGACGCATGCCAAAGGACGCTCGCCCCACCGGGCGTCGGGGACTCCGATGACCGCGGCCTCGGACACCTGCGGGTGGGCCATGATCTCGTTCTCCAGCTCGACGGAGCTGATCCACTCCCCGCCCGACTTGATCACGTCCTTGGCCCGGTCGACGAGGCGGACGTACCCGTGAGTGTCGATGGTGGCGATGTCGCCCGTCCGGAGCCACCCGTCGGCGCTGAACGACTCGGCCGACCGGGCGTCGTCGTAGTAGCCGGCGGCGATCCACGGGCCGCGCACCTGCAGCTCTCCGGGAGTGACGCCGTCCCACGGCAGCGGTGCGAGCGGCTCGGCCGAATCGGGACGGGTGATCCGCGCCTCGACCCCGATGGCGGGCTGGCCGACGCTCGCACGCAGATCGGCTCGGCCGTCGTCTCCGCGCGCACCGCCGAGCGTCGACTTGATGCGGCACACCGCGCCGACCGGACTGGTCTCGGTCATGCCCCAGGCCTGGAGGATGGGCAGGCCGACACGGGCCTCGTAGGCCTCGGACAGCGACGGCGGTACCGCGGAGCCGCCGCAGACGATGCTGCGAAGACAGCTGGTGTCGCGGCCGTCGAGCTCGGGAAGCACCCCCATCCAGATCGTGGGTACGCCGGCGGCGACAGTCACGTGCTCCGATTCGATGAGGCCCGCGACCGCGGCGGGCGAGAGGTCGGGCCCCGGCAGGATCAGCGAGGCGCCGGCGGCCACCGCCGCGTGGGCCAGCCCCCAGGCGTTGGCGTGGAACATCGGGACGATCGGCAGGACGCGGTCGGGCTCGTCGATCGCCAGGGTGCCGGCGGCCATGACCCCGAGGGTGTGCAACACCATCGAGCGGTGGCTGTAGACGACCCCCTTGGGGTTGCCGGTCGTGCCGCTCGTGTAGCACATCGACGCGGCTCGGCTCTCGTCGTCGACGCGGTAGCCGACCGGCTCGGCAGCCCCGAGCAGCGCCTCGTAATCGTGGACCGCGACGCCGGCTTCGATCGGCGGCAAGACCCCCGTCCCGTCGTCCATCACCACCAGGTGCTTGACGGTCGTGAACTGGCCGACCAGAGGGAACAGCAGCGACGCCAGGGAGCGGTCGACGAAGATCACCTCGTCCTCGGCGTGGTTGGCGATGTAGACCAGCTGGTCCGGGAACAGCCGGATGTTGAGGGTGTGCAGCACGCGCCCGGAGCAGGGGGCGGCGAAGTACAGCTCGAGGTGGCGGGCGGTGTTCCACGCGAACGTCGCCACCCGGCTTTCGGCGCCGACCCCCAGCCCGTCGAGGGCGCCACCAAGTCGGCGGGCCCGTTCGGCCCACGCTCCGTAGGTCGTCCGTTCCCGGCCGGTGCCGGTGACCGTCACGACCTCCTTGTCGGCGAAGAGCCGCTCCGCGCGCTCGAACAGGTGCGGCAACGTCAACGGGAAGTCCTGCATCAAGCCGTCCATGACCCCTCCTTTCGTCAGCTGCCGCGCCGGAACTCGACGGCGAGCGGCGAGGCGAACAGGCCCTGCACCTCGACCAGCCCGCCGTCCACGCTGGCGTCGGGCTTGAGGATGCGGACCTCGCGGGCAGG
>DASRJN010000064.1:0-4859 GCA_035649455.1 Acidimicrobiales bacterium | reverse complement strand
CCCGACGTCGGGACCTGGGTGCTGCACACCCAGGGCGAAGCGGCGTCGGTGCTGGCGGCCGACGAGGCGGTGGGGGCGGACGGCTGGCTGGCCCGCGAGGTCCGCCTGTTCTGGGGGCGCACGCTCAAGCGGCTCGACCTGTCCGCCCGCACGCTGGTGGCGCTCATCGAGCCGGGCAGCTGCTACGCCGGCACGCTGGCCGAGCTGGCCCTGGCCGCGGACCGCACCCTGCTGCTCGACGACGGCGACACCGCGCTGCGGCTGACCGCGGCCAACGACGGCTGGTACCCGATGGCCAACGGGCTGTCGCGGCTGGCCACCCGGTTCTGGGGCCGCGACGACGACCTCGCCCGGGCCCGGGCGGCCCTCGGCAAGGAGCTGGTGGCGGCCGACGCGGCCGAGGCCGGGCTGGTCACGGCCACGCCCGACGACCTCGACTGGGACGACGAGGTGCGGCTGCTGCTGGAGGAGCGGGCCAGCTTCTCGCCCGACGCGCTCACCGGGATGGAGGCCAACCTGCGCTTCCCCGGGCCGGAGACGCTGGAGACGAAGATCTTCGCTCGGCTCACCGCCTGGCAGAACTGGATCTTCCAGCGGCCCAACGCAGTCGGGCCCGAGGGCGCGCTGCGGCGCTACGGCACCGGGGCTCGTCCCGCCTACGACAAGGGAAGGGTCTGATGTCCTCGGTCGACCTCGCCGCTCGCATCCCCAACAACGTCGGCCTGGCCGACGACCGGCGGCTGCAACGGGCGCTGGAGTCGTGGCTGCCGCGCTACCTCGACTGGTGGCGCGAGCTGGGACCGGTCGAGCACCAGGACCACGACGTGTTCCTGCGCACCGCCACCGACGTGGGCCAGGAGGGCTGGGCCCACTTCGACTACGTCCGCATGCCGGACTACCGCTGGGGCATCTTCCTGGCCGAGCAGGCCGACGACCGGCGCATCGCCTTCGGCGACCGGCGGGGCGAGCCGGTGTGGCAGGAGGTCCCGGGAGAGCACCGGTCCGAGCTGCGCCGCCTGCTGGTGGTGCAGGGCGACACCGAGCCCGCCTCGGTCGAGCAGCAGCGCAGCCTGTGCCGCACCGCGCCGAGTCTCTACGACATGCGCAACCTGTTCCAGGTGAACGTGGAGGAGGGCCGTCACCTGTGGGCCATGGTGTACCTGCTCCACCGCTACTTCGGGCGGGACGGCCGCGACGAGGCCGACGAGCTGCTCGAGCGCCACTCCGGCGACGTCGACAACCCCCGCATCCTCGGTGCCTTCAACGAGCCGACGCCGGACTGGCTGTCGTTCTACTTCTTCACCTACTTCACCGACCGGGACGGCAAGTTCCAGCTGGCGTCGCTGCGGGAGAGCGCCTTCGACCCGCTCTCGCGTACGTGCGACTTCATGCTCAAGGAGGAGGCGCACCACATGTTCGTGGGCGCCACCGGGGTCGGCCGGGTGGTGCAGCGCACGGCCGAGCTCATGCGCGAGCACGACACCGACGACGTCCGGCCCTTCGGGGGGATCGACGTGGCCACGCTCCAGCGCTACCTGAACTTCCACTTCAGCGTCTCGCTCGACCTGTTCGGCGCCGAGACGTCGACCAACGCGGCCAACTACTTCGCCGCCGGGCTCAAGGGAAGGTTCCAGGAGGAGCGCCGGGCCGACGACCACCGGCTGCTGGACGCCACCCGGACGGTCCCGACGGTGGCGGACGAGGCCATCGGGGCTCGGGAGGTGCCGTCCCTGGCCGCCCTGAACGAGACGCTGCGGGACGACTACATCGCCGACTGCGCCAAGGGGTTGGAGCGCTGGAACCGGACGCTGGCCCCGGTGGGGGCGGCGCTGCGGCTGCCGCACGTCGGCTTCCACCGGGCGGTGGGGGCGTTCCGCGACCACCATGTCAGCCCCGACGGCCGGCTGCTGCCGGACGACGAGTGGGCCGCGGGCGTGCCGTCGTGGCTGCCGACCCCCGCGGACGAGGCGTTCGTGGCCTCGCTCATGCGGCCGGTGACCGAGCCGGGGCGGATGGCCGGCTGGGTGGCGCCGCCGTCGGTGGGGATCAACGGGAAGCCGATCGAGTACGAGTACGTGCGGGGGGCATGACATGAGCTACAACGCAGCCGCGTGGCTGGTCGATCGCCACGTCGAGGCGGGCGACGGCGACCGCGTGGCGGTCGTGTGCGGCGAGGACCGCCTGAGCTACGCCGACCTGCAGCGCCAGGTGTGGCGGGCCCAGAACGCCCTGGCCTCGCTGGGCATCCGGCGTACCGAGCGGATCGTCCTGGTGATGGACGACGAGCCCAACTGGCTCGCCTGGTTCCTGGGCGCGCTGCGCTCGGGCATCGTGCCGGTCCCGCTGTCGACGATGCTCACCCAGGGCGAGCTGGCGCCGGTGGTGGCCGACGCGGTGGCGGGCGCGGTGGTGGCGTCGGCCCGCCACGCCGAGCGAGCCGGCGCGACGGTGGTGCTCGACGGCGACGACTGGGGCGGCTTCGACGACGTGAGCGAGGCGCCGGTGGCACCCACGGGCGAGGACTCGCCCGCCTTCTGGCTCTACTCGTCGGGCACGACCGGGCTGCCCAAGGGCGTGATGCACCGGCACTACGGCCCCGAGGCCACCGTCCACACCATGGCCGAGACGGTGCTGCGCATACGGCCCGACGACCGCTTCCTGGCCGTCCCCAAGCTGTTCTTCGCCTACGGGCTGGGCATCACCATGACGTTCCCGTTCGCGGTGGGGGCCACCGGCATCCTCAACCCGCAGCCGTCGTCGGTGCCGGGGATCGCCGCCCTGGTCTCCTCCGAGCGGCCCACGATCCTCGCGGTGAGCCCCGGGTTCGTGGCCGGCCTGCTCGACGCCGACCTGCCGGGCGACGCCCTGTCCTCGGTGAGGCTGGCGACCTCGGCCGGCGAGACGCTGCCCGCCGACCTGCACCGGCGGTTCACCGAGCATTTCGGCGTGCCCCTGCTCGACGCCCTGGGCAGCACCGAGGCGCTCCACTGCTTCCTCGGCAACCACCCGGGCCGGGAGCGGGCCGGCACCAGTGGCGAGGTGATCGAGGGCTACGAGCTGAAGCTCCTGGACGAGAACGACGTCGAGGTGACCGAGCCCGATGCCCCCGGCTACCTCCACGTGAAGGGCTCGTCGGTGGCCACCGGCTACTGGAGCCGCTTCGACGCGAGCCAGGCCGCGTTCCGCGGCGACTGGCTCAAGACCGGCGACGTGTACACCCGTTCTGCCGACGGCTACTACACGTTCCTGGGGCGCAACAGCGACATGATCAAGGCCGGCGGGATCTGGGTCTCGCCCGCCGAGGTGGAGGCGGCGCTGATCGAGCACCCCGATGTCCTGGAAGCGGCCGTGGTCGGTCCCCGCGATGCCCGCGGCCTGGAGCAGGTGGTGGCCGTCGTCGTGCCCCGCGCCGGCCGCTCGGTCGACCCGGACGCGCTCGAAGCCCACTGCCGCGCCCGCATGGCCGCGTTCAAACGCCCGCGCCGGGTGGTGGTGGTCGAGGGCCTCCCCAAGACCCCCACGGGCAAGATCCGACGCTTCGCCCTGCGCAACGCCCTGGCCTCCGGCGAGCTGTGAGCCGCGGCTCGTGACGATCGACCGGGAGCTGGTGCCCGGTCGAGCCGACCTGCCACCGCTGGTCTTCCTGCACGAGGGCCTCGGCTCCCTCGCGTTGTGGCGGGACTTCCCTCGCCGGGTGGCGGCGGCCTGCGGGGGGCCGACAACGCTCGCCTACTCCCGCCCCGGCTACGGCCTGTCAGCCCCGGCCGCGCGGCCGCGCCCGGTCACGTACATGCACGACGAGGCCCTGTCGGTCCTCCCGACGGTCCTGGCCGAAGCCGCCATCGAGCGCCCGGTCCTGGTGGGCCACAGCGACGGCGCCTCCATCGCGCTCATCTACACGCGCGCCGGCCATGCGGTCACCGCGCTGGTCCTCCTGGCCCCGCACGTCTTCGTGGAGGACCGCACCATCGCCGGCATCGAAGCCGCCACCCGCGCCTATGACGCAGGCCCCCTGCGTGCCCGCCTGGCCCGCCACCACGCCGACGTCGACGCCACCTTCCGAGGCTGGAGCGACGTCTGGCTCTCCGCGCCGTTCCGCGCCTGGGACATCACGGACTCGCTCCCGGCCATCACGGCCCCGATCCTCCTGATCCAGGAAGCCGGCGACCCCTACGGCACCATCGCCCAACTCGACGCCATCGAGGCCGGCGTGTCCGCCCCCGTCACCCGCCTGGTCCTGCCCGGCACCGGCCACAGCCCCCACGAGACCGCCCCCGACCAGGTAGCCGCCCGCATCGCCACGTTCCTGTCCGGCCTCACCCCGGCGTGAGGGCCAGGTCGACCGCCTGCTCCAGGGACAGGCGGGTGCCCTCCGCCCGCAGGCGGTCGAGCTCGTCCGGGCCGAGGGTGGCGCGCAGGCGCTCCACCGTGCGGGCATGTTCGGAGACGTCGCCCTGGGCGATGTGGCCGCTGAGGATCCGCAGAGCTTCTTCCGCCGCGCCGAGCAGGCGGGCGGCGCGGGCGGGGTGGCCGAGGCCCAGCTCGGGGCCGGCGACGACGATCAACCCCTCGGCCGACGTGACCCGGCGGCCGGCGGACCACACGAGGCGCAGTGCTTCGCACGCCAGGCGGCGGGCCTCGGCGTAGTCGCCCGCGTGGTCGGCCAGGAAGCTGAGGCAGCCCAGCAACATGGCGGTGTGCTGGTCGTCGCCCACCACCCGGGCGACCTCGAGGGCCTCCTCGTAGGCCGCCCGGGCCCGGTCGTCGTCGCCGTGGACCCGGGTCAGTTCGCCCATCCCGTTCAGCGTCGCGGTCAGTAGTGGCAGCTCGCCGACCCGGCGGGCGAGGGCCGTGGCCTC
>DASRJN010000063.1:0-3718 GCA_035649455.1 Acidimicrobiales bacterium | reverse complement strand
GGGTCGAGCACCCGGATGCGCAGCTTGGCCGGGAACGGGACCAGCAGGCCGAGCGGTCCCAGCACCAGCATGTTGGCCGTGATGGGCGCGTACGGCAGGCCCAGCGCCTTCGCCAGGGTCGGGATCTTGGCCACGATGGGCATGGTCTCCTCGTTGCCCACGATGGCGAGGGGGATGATGGGAACGCCGGCCCGCATGGCGATCTGCACGAAGCCACCGCGGCCGAACCGGCGCAGCTGGTAGCGCTCGCTGTAGTGCTTGCCCGGGCCCTTCGAACCTTCCGGGAACACCATGACCAGGTGCTGCTGCTCGCGCAGCAGGCGGTAGGCGTTGTCGGGGTGGGCCTGCACGCCGCCGAGGCGCGACCAACCCAGGTTGACCAGCGGGATGCGCTTGAACACGTCGTCTGCCAGCCCGTACACCGGCCGCTGCAGGTCGCGCTCGATGCCGTGCATGATCGAGGGAGCATCGGCGGGGATGGCCCCGGCGTGGTTGGCCACCATGAGCGCGCCGCCCTCGCGCGGCAGCTTGTCGAAGCCCTCCCACTCGACCCGGAACCAGTGCCGGTACAGCGGGTCGTACAGCGTGGCCAGGATGTCCCGCAGGTGTTGCGACCGGCCCCACTCGTCGACGTCGGACAGGCGCAGATCATCATCCGCGCCTGGCTCAGCCGCCTCGTCTTCGACCGCGGCGGCTTCGCCGTCGCCGTTGCCGTGGGGCACGGCCACCAGCTTCGGGCGTGGGTCTCGGCCGCGCGGTGACTTCTCGGCCGCCATGGGACGCATGCTAGGTCCCCTTCCCTTCCCCAAGCTCGGGAATCATCCGGCACGCCGGACGGCGCGAGCCTTGACTGTCACAGGGCGCGTGGATGATGGGATCGATGGAGCCGACCTCCCTGCGCTTCGCCCGCCTGGCCCGCACGTTGGGCGAGGCCGCCCGAGCGCAGGGCCTCAGAGCGCCTTCGTTCCGCAGCCCGCCGCGGCTCGCGGGCGTGTCCCGCTCCATCGTCCGCCTAGGCCCAGGCGTCACCGTGGCGGTGGCGCTGCGCGGCCGCCCGTGGGCGGCGGTGGTGGCCGACATGGTCGAGGGGGTGGTGGTGGCCAACCGGCTCGCGGGCGTCGCCGCCGACCGCATGCGGGCCACCCTGTGGGAAGCGGTGGCGACCGGCCACGAGCTCGCCGCCTGACCCCGAAGCTTTCACCCGCAGCGGGCGAGGCGCCGCGCCGACGCGCGTGCCTACCATTGCGGGTAGCGGCTACCTCACCGTGCGCCGCCAAACAACCGAGGGGGGTCGCGATGTCGGCACCGACAGCGCTGGGCGTTCGCCGGAGGGCGGTGGTCCTGGTGATGGCGTTGGCGGCGCCCATCGCCCTGTTCGGCTGCGGTGATGGCGGCGAGTCCAGCGGGGCGGCCCACCTCACCTGGTACATCAACCCCGACAACGGGAGCCAGGCCACCCTGGCCAAGCAGTGCTCCGAGCAGTCCCAGGGCGCGTTCACCATCGAGACCCAGGTGCTCCCCAACGAGGCCGATGCCCAGCGGGAGCAGCTCGTGCGCCGGCTGGCCGCCCAGGACGACTCCATCGACCTGATGAGCCTCGACCCGCCGTTCGTCGCCGAGTTCGCCAACGCCGGCTACCTCCTGCCCATCACCAATGCCGACGACGTCGCCGAGTTCACCGACGGCGTGCTCGACGCCCCGCTGGAGACGGCGTACTGGGACGACAAGCTCGTCGCCCCACCGTTCTGGGCCAACACCCAGCTGCTCTGGTACCGCAAGTCGGTGGCCCAGGCCGCGGGCGTCGACCCCACCGCCCCCGACTTCACGTGGGACGAGATGATCACGGCGGCCGAGGACCAGGGCAAGCGCATCGGCGTGCAGGGCCGCCGCTACGAGGGTTACATGGTGTGGATCAACGCGCTGGTCGTGTCCGGCGGTGGCCAGATCGTCGAGAACGTGGACCAGGGCGCCAACGCCACGCCCTCGATGGCGGGGCCCGCGGGCGACGCGGCTGCCGACATCGTCGGCAACCTGGCCCGGTCCTCGGCGGCCCCGGCCGACCTCGCCACCGCGGGCGAGGAAGAGGCCCGCTCGACGTTCCAGAGCGACCAGGGCTCGTTCATGGTCAACTGGCCCTACGTCTACAGCGCGGCCCAGGAGTCGGTGACGTCCGGCGCCATCGACCAGTCGGTGGTGGACGACATCGGCTGGGCCCGCTACCCGGCGGTGGCCTCGGGCCAGCCGAGCGCTCCGCCGCTCGGCGGCATCAACCTGGCCATCGGCAACTTCACCAACCACCCGGACGAGGCCCTCGCCGCCGCCAAGTGCATCACGTCGCTGCCCAGCAACGTCCAGTACATGGTCGAGTCGGGCAACCCGGCGGCCCGATCGGCGGCCTACGACGACCCCGAGGTGCGGCAGGCCTTCCCCATGGCCGACCTGATCCGTGACTCGATCGACAGCGCCGGGCCGCGGCCGATCACCCCGTACTACGGCGACGTGTCGACTTCGGTGCAGCGCACCTGGCACCCGGAGTCGAGCGTCAGAGCGCCCGGGACCCCTGAGAAGACCGACACCTACATGGGCGAGGTCCTGAGCGGGGACCGGCTGCTGTGACCGCCACCATCGAGGCCGCACCGCCGCCCGTCGAGGCCCCGCGCAGGCCCAAGTACTCCGAGCGCACCGCGCATGAGCGCCGCCTCGGGCTGATCCTGTCCGCGCCGGCCTTCATCGTGATGGTGCTGATCACGGCCTACCCGCTTGGCTACGCGGTGGTCATGTCCACCTACCGCTACCGCCTTACCGACCCCGCCGGCAAGGAGTTCGTGGGCCTGGCCAACTACGCCACGGTGCTCACCGACCCCATCTGGTGGAGCGCCTTCTCCACCACGGCGATCATCACCCTGGTCAGCGTGGCCATCGAGCTGGTGCTCGGGTTCGGGTTCGCCTGGGTGATGTACCGGATCATCCGGGGTCGTGGTTTCATCCGAACCGGGATCCTCATCCCCTACGGGATCATCACCGTCGTCTCCGCCTACATCTGGCGCTACGCCTTCCAGCTCGACTCCGGTTTCATCAACCAGTGGTTCGGGCTCGGCGACTTCAACTGGTTCGGCGAGCGCTGGTCGTCGCTGTTCGTCATCACCTTCTCGGAGATCTGGAAGACGACGCCGTTCATCTCCTTGCTGTTGCTGGCCGGCCTTGTGCAGGTCCCCAACGAGCTGTTGGAGGCGGCCACGGTCGACGGCGCGACGTCGTCACAACGGCTCTGGAAGGTGGTCCTGCCCAACATGAAGGCAGCCATCATGGTGGCCCTGCTGTTCCGGACGCTGGACGCGTGGCGGATCTTCGACAACCCGTTCATCATGACGGCCGGCGCCAACGACACCGAGACCCTCTCGTTCCTGGCCTACCGGCAGAACGTCACGCTGGTGAACCTGGGGGCCGGCTCGGCGGTGAGCGTGCTGCTGTTCTTCACGGTCGTGCTGATCGCCTTCGTCTTCATCAAGGGCTTCAAGACCGACCTGTCGCAGGTGAGGGGGGACTGAGCCATGGGCAGCCGCCGATCGGCCAACTGGTGGACCCTCTGGGGCGTGCTCATCCTGCTGTGGGCGCTGTTCCCGTTGCTGTGGATGGTGTCGCTGTCGTTCAAGGACCCGGCCACGTTCCGCGGCTCGACGCCGTCGTTCTTCCCGAAGGAGTGGACCTGGAAGAACTA
>DASRJN010000062.1:0-2644 GCA_035649455.1 Acidimicrobiales bacterium | reverse complement strand
TAGGCGTACTTGGCGTCCCAGCACGCGATCAGCGAATCGGCCATCACCGCCGTCCCCAGCGCCAGTGCCCGCGCCGCCTCCCGCAGGTCGAGCCCGAGTCGCGTGACGAGGTTGCGGAGCGTGCGGTTGTGCTGCTGCTGCACGAGCTCGGTCCAGAAGCGCGCCGTCTCCGTCTGCTCGGCCGTCCGCAGCGAGCCACTCTTCGCGCCGTACAGCCGAGTCTCCCTGAAGTCGCGTGCGTATCGCATGCTGCCAAGCGCCGGTGGTGGCGCCGGCCGGAACTGCGCAGCGCTGCGGAGCAGAAGCGGCTTCATCGTCGCCATCCACGGCGTCTGCGCCGCCAACAACGCCGGCGGCGTCGGCCGCCACACGCCCGGCCCAGGCGTGGGCGCGAACGTCTCGGGATCGTCACGCCCGTCATCGATCCGGGCCGCGACCAGACCTGCCGCGACCTGCTGCCCGACGAGCACGCCGCGATCCTCGGCCGGCCCGTCCGGGATGCCGGCCAGCGAGGCCGCGTACGCCGCGTCCAAGGCCGGCTTCTGCGCGGGGAAGTAGGTGACAAGCACGCCGTAGGCGGCCGCCGCAGCCGCCGCCGGCGACGACGAGCCGGGCGGCACAGCGGGCACGATCAGGTACGGCTCGAAGCCGCCCTCGATCGCAATCACCGCGTCGTACACCGCCGCCTGCGTCAAGCCGATGTAGACCATCGACTCCGGCTGCGGCTTCCCGCTGGCAAGCAGCGTCGCCGCTGCCGTCGCATTCCAGTCGAGCACCACCCGCGGACTGGCGACCGTCGCCACCGACCGCGCGCGCGCCCGCGCGGGCGCGGCCCCAGCCGCCCAGAGGACCAACACCGCAAGCGCCAAGACAACCAGAGGTCGCCTGTTCATACTCCACCTCCTGGACCGCTTCCCGGCGCAGCCTAGGAGGCGAAGCAGGCGGAAGGGATCGGGGGGCTGCCCCTATCTCAGGAGCCAGGACCCCCATCTTTGGCGGCGGTGACCCCGAGGCGGCGCGCAACCGTTGCGGCCTGGCGACGCGACCCGACCTCGAGCTTGGCCAGCAGCGCCGAGACGTGGTGCTCGACGGTCTTGGCCGACAGCGACAGGCGCGCGGCGATCTCGGCGTTGCTGAGCCCTTCGGCCAGCAACCTCAGCACCTCGACCTGCCGGCCGGTGAGCCCGGCCGGGTTGGCGGCCGTCGCCCGGGTCGGGCCGCGGGGGACGCGCAGGTGGCCGCGGCGCCGGAGTTGGCGCCGCAGCCGCTGGGCCGTCTGCCTGGCGCCCAGGCCGTCCAGCAGCGCCACGGCCTCCAGCAGGGCCTCGTCCTGGTCGCCGCAGGTCAGCGCCAGGGCCCGCTGGTAGGGGCAGCCGAGCGCCTGCCAGGCGGCCGCGGCCGCGCGCCAGTCGCCGGCCAGCAGCAGGCGGTACGGTTCGGCCAGCCCCGGCGGGGTCTGCGGCAGGGCGCCCACAAGCCACAGCCAGAAGGCCAAGTCTCCGGCGAACCATGGGTGCGCGGCCCCCACGGCCAGCTCGAAGGCGAGCTCGGCTTCCTCGGCGACCCGATGGTCCTCACCGTACAGCCAGGCGTGCTCGGCCCGGGCCACGGCCACCGGCCCGATGAACTGCAGCTCGCCGGTGTTAAAGGCGCGCTCGGTGGCCTCCTGGAGCGTGTCCGCGGCCCCGGGGTGGCCGCGGCGGGCCTGGAGCAGGGCCAGCGTCACCAGCGCCTCCAGCGCCTCCGCCACCCTACCGCCCGACCGCACCCGCTCGGCCAGCACCGCGTGAGCGTCCTGCTCCGCGCCAACCCAGTCCCCCTGGTCCAGCCGCACGCGAGCGCGGTACCCCAGGACATGCTGGGCGTACGCGGCCAAATCATTCGCCTGGGTGAAGGCGACCGCCCGGTCCAGGTCCTGGCGGGCGTGCTCGTAGTACCGCATCTCCGCGGTAATGGAGCCCAGGTTGACCAGCGCCCGGGCGGCGTGGTCCTCCAGCCCGGCGCCGACCGCCACCTCGTACGCTCGCTCCAGGTCGGCCCGGCCGCCCGGGTCGCCGCGGTAGAGCCGGGCCGAGCCGATGTTGGTCAGGGCGTGGCTGAGGGTCTCCTGGTCGTCCAGCCGCCGGGCCAGCTCGATCGCCCGCCCGGCCCAGCTCATCGCCGCCTCGGGGCGGTAGGCGAGCATGTCGAGCTGGCCCTGGTTGCTGTAGGCCATGGCCAGCTGGTGGCCGGCCGGCAGGGTCTCCAGCACCGCGATGGCGCGGGCGGCAGCCGCCTCCGCCTCCCGCCGACTGGCGTTCCACCAGTGCAGCCGCGACAGCCAGCGCAGGCCCTCCCCGAGCTTCTCCCGGTCGCCGGCGGCCTCCCGAAGGTCCAGGGCGGCCCGGCGGGCCGACACCGCCTCGGCGGAGAACCCCGACAGATAGCACTCCACCGAATACCCCTCCAGCAGCTCGGCCCGGACCGTCGCGGGGATCCGCTCGGCATGGGCCAGCACCACCCGGTAGTGCCCGACGGCCTCCCGGTGGGCCGCGACCGCGGCCGCCTGCCTGGCGGCCTCTGGCGCGTAGCGCAGCACCGCGTCGACGTCGCCGGCCTCGCGGGCGTGGTGCACCAGCCGGGCGAGGTCGACCGCCCGCTCGGT
>DASRJN010000061.1:0-7879 GCA_035649455.1 Acidimicrobiales bacterium | reverse complement strand
CTCATGACCGGCACCACCTTCCTGCCCTTCGAGCGCCTGCGCGCTCGCCGGCTGGCCCAGGCCCGGGTGGTGCTGGGCGACGACCGGCCGGCCGCGCTGGCCGGGGTCACGTCCCGGTGCACGCTGGGCTACGCCCTGCTGGTGCTCAACGCCGTGCCCATCGAGGCCCGGGTGCCGGTGCTGGCGGTGGGGTCGAACGCCTCGATCTCCCAGATGCAGCACAAGTTCGCCACGGCCGGCATCTCGTCGGTCATGCCGCTGACCTGGGCGCAGGTCACCGGGGTGCGGGTGGGCGTGGCCGCCATGATCTCGCGCTGGGGCTATGTGCCCGCGGCGCCGGTGTTCGAGCCCGGGGTCACGTCCCGCCTGGCTCTCAACTGGCTCGACCCCGAGCAGCTCGGCGCCCTGGACGGGACCGAGCACGGCTACGACCGCCGCCTGGTGGTCGACGGCGTGGACGGCGTGAGGGTGGACCTGGAGTCGGGCGAGCGGCTGGCCAGCTGTGGCATCTACGTGGCCCGCCGCGGCGTGCTGGCCGATCCCGAGGGCAAGCCCATGGACCTCCCCCGGGAGCAGCGCCAGCTCCTCGACACCCTGCTGTCCCGCGCGGGCCGCCCGCTGAAGCAGCTGGCGCGCGACCCCGACGCGTTCGTCGCGGTCGCCGCCGGTGACCGGCAGAAGCGGGCGGCGCTGACCGAGGCGCTGCTGGCCTCGGAGGCAGTGCCGGTGGTGCCCTCGACCGGCGCCACCCGCGCCGGCGACCCCGCCACCTACGGCGCGGCGCGGGCCGGGCTGCCGGCGCCGGGCGAGACCCCGCGGGCGCTGCGGGTGGCGCCGTCGCCCGACGACATCGACCGCCGGGGCGAGCCGACGGTGGCCATCTCCCCCGCCCGCTGGGACGAGCTGGGCCACCCGAGCCACGTCGTGGTGCGCTCGTGCATGGACCCGATGGCGCCCGCCGCGGTGGGCCGGGTGGTGGAGGCCGCCACCGACGAGGTGCTGGTCGACCAGGCCATCCGCAACGGGATCGGGGTGGAGATCGGCGAGCACGTGACGCTGGAGCCCACCGGCGTCGACCGCCACCACGTCGCCGACATGCTGCTGAGCACGCCCCACTCGCTGCTGTGCCGCGTGCAGCAGGCCGAGCTGGTCACCTCCGAGCGCCGCGCCGCGCTGCTGAGCCGGCTGGCGCTGGACCTGATCGGCATCGAGTCCGGCGACCGGGTCGTGATCGAGGGCCTGCCCGCCGAGCCGGGCGGCCGGCTGCGCACCGTGACGGTCCGGGCCTTCGAGGCCCCCAGCGACACCATCGAGCGCCGGGAGCGGCTGGGCGGAGGCGGCTTCGAGCACCGCTTTCCGGCCGCCCGCGACGCCCTGGGCGTCTACCCCGACCTGCCCGGGATCTTCATCGACCGGGCCCTGCGCAGCGAGCTCGGCCTGGCCCAGCCACAACTGGCCATAGTGCGGGTCCGGGCCAGCCGCAAGGACCAGGTGACCAAGGAGGCCCGCGAGATGCTGCTCGTGGTCGTGCTGGCCTTCATCGGGCTGCTGCAGGTGGTCGACATCGGCTGGACCTGGGTCGCGTTCGTGCTGCTGGCGGCGATCATCGTCCTCGGCATCGTGGGGATGCGCCTGCGCGCCCGCTTGCGGGAGGTCTAGCTTCCGGTCCGGGCCAAGCGGACCAGCCGGTGGTCGGGCGTGAACAGCCGGCGGGTCAGGCCGAGGCCGATGAGCACGACGTTGGTGGCCACGCACCCGAGGATGAGGTACATGATCGCCGCCTGCACCAGCACGGCGTCGACCGGGTCGGCGCCCGCCAGGATCAGGCCGGTCATGGCCCCGGGCAGGAACACCAGCCCGACCGCCTTGGTGTTCTCGATCTGGGACGTGAGCGCGGTGCGCAGGGCGGACCGCACGAACGGCTTGGACGCCTGTTGCCAGGGCTGGCCCAGCGCCAGGCGGGCCTCGACCTCGGGCCGGCGGTCGGCCAGCTCGCCCAGGATGCGGCGTGAGGCGACCACGATGCTGCCGATCGAGTTGCCGATCATCATCCCGGCGATGGGCACGACCGTCCGGCCCACGACCGGGTAGATCCCGAGCCCGAACACCACGAACAGGCTGAGCGCGGCCGACGCGCTGGTGGCCCCGAGGGTGAGGCCCATGATCCCCGGCACCTCGGGCGCCCGCCGCCGGGCGGTGAACGACGCCACCAGCACCATGAGGACGACCCACGCCCAGGCCCACAGGATCGAGGTGTCGGGATCGACGATGAACAGCAGCACGTAGCCCACCGCCAGGAGCTGCACCAGCGCCCGCCCGGTGGCCCACAGCATGTCCTTCTCCAGCCGAAGGCCCTGCCACAGGGACAACCCGACGGCCACGCCGACCAGGATCAGCGACAGCCCCAGCCCGGCCCAGCCGATCGCCGCGTCGTTCATTCGCGTACCTCCCCTGCGAGGAATCGTTCGCGGGTGCCGCCTTCGGCCACGCGGCCGGCGACGAGGACCACTGTCTCGTCGGCGAGGCGCTCGGCCTGGTCGAGGTCGTGGGTGACCCAGACCAGCGGGCGGCCCGCGTCGGCGAGGATGCGGGCGGTGCGCTCCAGGCGCAGGCGGGCGTCGCGGTCGAGAGCGGCAGTCGGCTCGTCCATGAGCAGCGCCGACGGGTTGGTGACCAGCGTGCGGGCCAGACACATGCGCTGCGACTCGCCTCCGGACAGCTCGTCGGCCGAGCGGTCGAGGAAGTCCGGGCCGAGGTCAGCGCTTCGCAGCGCGGCGAGGTAGTCGTCGTCGCCGCCCTTGGGGTCGGGATCGGCCACCGCGAGGTTGTCCCTCACCGTGCCCGGGAACGGTGCGGGCCGCTGGAACACCATGCCCACCTGGCGCCTCAGGGCCAGCGGGTCGAGCGTGTCCAGGGGGCGGCCCCGGAACCGGATCTCACCCTCGCTGGGGACCTCCAGGCGGTTGAGCAGCCGCAGCAGCATCGACTTGCCCGCGCCCGACGGGCCCACCACCACTGTGATCCCGCGACCGGCCACGGTCAGGTCGATGTGGTCGAGGACGGTGTGGTCTCCCAGCCGCAGGCTGACGCCGGCCAGCTCGAACAGCGGCGGCCCCGGCTCCGGCGCCGCGGCCACGTCAGCTCGGCGAGCGGGCGGCGTGGTTGTCGTGCGCGCCGTTGCCGCTTACCGACGGGGGCTCGACGTGCGGCCCGGCAGGCGGGGCATCGCCCAGCGCGGTGCGCACCCGCTCGCCGGTGCGGGAGAACTTCAGGATGCAGTAGACGGCCCGCACGCCATCCCGCCAGCCGATCTTCTTGCCGTCGGCGTAGGTGCGGCCGTTGTAGCTGATCCCCAGCTCGTAGACCCGCCAGTCGCCCCGGGCCACCTTGGCGGTGACCTCGGGCTCGAACCCGAACCGATCCTCCTCGAGGACCACCGACTGGATCACCTCGCGCCGGAAGACCTTGTAGCAGGTCTCCATGTCCGTGAGGTTCAGGTTGGTGAACATGTTGGACAGCGTGGTGAGGAACCGGTTGCCCACCGAGTGCCAGAAGTACAGGACCCGATGCGGCCGGCTGGAGACGAAGCGCGACCCGTACACCACGTCGGCCAGCCCGTTGACGAGGGGCTGGACCAGCTCGCCGTACTCGGCCGGGTCGTATTCCAGGTCGGCGTCCTGCACGATCACATAGGCAGCGGTGGCCTCGGCGAAGCCGCGCCGCAACGCCGCGCCCTTCCCCTGGTTGTAGGGCTGCAGGTGGACCCGCACCCGCGGATCGCCCGCGCCCAGCTCCGCGAGGAGGTCGCGGGTGCCGTCGGTCGAGCCGTCGTCGACGACGATGACCTCGGCGGTCCAGGGCGAGGCCAGCACCTGCCCGACGACGGTCGAGATCGTCGCCCGCTCGTTGAAGCAGGGGATGACGACCGACAGGCAGGGGCGAGGTTCGGCCACGGTCTCGGGATCGTAGTGGCTGCCACACCCCCAAGATCCGGTTGACACCGTGCGCCCGCTCGCGCTTACTGGCGGTAAGCATCACACTGCGTAGTAGGGGGAGCACGCAATGACGGATCTCCTGGCGCGCCGCGACGGCGGCGCCCCACCCGGGGATGCGGTGGATCCCGCTCCGGGCCGCGGCCTCGCCCTCTCCACCCTGGTGCTGGCCTGCCTGTCGGCCGGCGCCGGCGTCATCCACTTGGTGATGGCGCCCTCGCATGTGGGCGAGTCGGCGGTCGAAGGCGCCGGCTTCCTGGCGGCGGGCTGGCTGCAGGTCGGCCTGGCCGTGGCGCTGGTGCGCCGGGACCCGCCCCGCCGCCCTCTGCTGTGGTCGGTGGCCGCGGTCAACGCGGTGCTGATCGCCCTCTGGGCGGTGAGCCGCACTGCGGGCCTGCCCGTGGGTGCGCATGCCGGCCATGCCGCCCGCGTGAGCTTCGTGGACGTCGCCGCGGTGGCGTTCGAGGCCGTCCTGGTGGTGGGGGCGCTGGCCCTGCTGTGGCGGCCGATGACCGCGGCGGGCGCCCGGGCGGGCGGGCCCGTGGCGCTCGCCGTCCCCTTCGCGGTCATGGCGCTGACCACGGCGGCGATCGCCTCGCCCTCGGCCCGCGACCACGCCGCCGGCGAGCACGGCACCCACGGCACCGAGCACGACCACGGCGCCGCGGCCCCGGTCGACGACCGCGGCCTGTCACTGCTGCGCAACGGCCACGACCACGGCGCCGCCCCGCCGGTGGAGCTGGACGAGGCCACCCAGGCCGAGCTGGACGACCAGCTCGCGGTGACCCGCACGCTGATCGACCGCTACCCGACCGTGGCCGCGGCCGAGGCCGCCGGGTACGACCGGGTCGGGCCGTTCCTGCCCGGGCTGGGCGCCCACTTCATCCCGCCCAACGGCGACTACGTGGACGGGGCCGTGACCGAGTCCGAGCTGGTGTCGCCGCTGCTGGTGTTCGACGGGACCGAGCCCGACGCCCGGCTGGCGGGGTTCATGTACGTGGCGGTCAACCAGGGCACGGAGCCCCAGGGCTTCGCCGGCCCCAACGACCACTGGCACTACCACGAGAACGTGTGCCTGGTGGACCGGCCCGAGGGCGGGTTCGATACCCCGTTCGTCGCCGACCAGGACGTCACCGAGGAGATGTGCACCACCATCGGCGGCCGCTTCGCCCCGCTGATCCAGCACATGGTGCATGTGTGGGTGGTGCCCGACTACGAGAGCAGCGAGGGCTTGTTCTCCGACATCAACCCTGCGCTCGACTGCCCGGACGGCACCTACTACCAGGTGAGCTGGCGGGAGATGGGCACCCGCGACAGTGCGTGCCTGAATGCTTGAGATGTGGCCGTAGTCACCGCCGCACATTCGTCCCCGTGAGCCGGGGATCCGTAGCATCGACGATGTGACGGACCAGCCCGACCTCGACGACTGGCGGGCCCTGGCGGCCCAGGATCTGCGCGACGCCGATCCCGACACCCTGGTGTGGCGCACGCCCGAGGGCATCGACGTCAAGCCGGTCTACACCGCGGCCGACCTGGCCGCGGTCGAGGACCTCGACTCGCTCCCGGGCTTCGCTCCCTTCACGCGCGGCGTGCGGGCCACGATGTACGCCAACCGGCCGTGGACCATCCGCCAGTACGCGGGCTTCTCGACCGCGGAGGAGTCCAACGCCTTCTACCGGCGCAACCTCGCCGCCGGGCAGATGGGCCTGTCGGTGGCGTTCGATCTGGCCACCCACCGGGGCTACGACTCCGACCACCCGCGGGTCGAGGGCGACGTGGGCAAGGCCGGGGTGGCCATCGACTCGGTCGAGGACATGAAGATCCTCTTCGACCAGATCCCGCTGGAGAAGATGTCGGTCTCCATGACCATGAACGGCGCGGTGCTGCCCACCCTCGCCGCCTTCGTGGTGGCGGGCGAGGAGCAGGGCGTGGACCAGGCCCAGCTCTCCGGGACCATCCAGAACGACATCCTCAAGGAGTTCATGGTCCGCAACACGTACATCTACCCGCCCGAGCCCAGCGTGCGGATCGTGGCCGACATCATCGAGTACACCGCGGAGCACATGCCGCGCTTCAACTCGATCTCGATCTCCGGCTACCACATGCAGGAGGCCGGGGCGACCGCGGTGCAGGAGCTGGCCTTCACCATCGCCGACGGGCTGGAGTACGTGCGGTACGCCGTCGGGCGGGGGCTCGACATCGACCGGTTCGCCGGGCGGCTGTCGTTCTTCTTCGCCATCGGCATGAACTTCTTCATGGAGGTGGCCAAGCTGCGGGCGGCGCGGCTGCTGTGGCACCGGGTCATCGCTCAGTTCGACCCGAAGGACGGGCGCTCGGGCATGCTGCGCACCCACTGCCAGACCAGCGGCGTGTCGCTCACCGAGCAGGACCCCTACAACAACATCGTGCGCACCGCGGTGGAGGCTATGGCCGCGGTGCTGGGCGGCACCCAGAGCCTGCACACCAACAGCTTCGACGAGGCGTTGGGCCTGCCGACCGACTTCTCGGCGCGCATCGCCCGCAACACCCAGCTCATCCTGGCCGAAGAGACCGGCATCCCCCACGTGGTGGACCCGCTGGCCGGCAGCTACTACGTCGAGGCGCTCACCCAGGAGCTGGCGGACCAGGCATGGGCGCTGATCCAGGAGGTCGAGGAGCTGGGCGGCATGACCAGGGCGGTGGCCTCGGGCATGCCCAAGCTTCGCATCGAGGAGTCCGCCGCCCGGCGCCAGGCCGCGGTGGACCGGGGCGACGAGGTCATCGTCGGCGTCAACAAGTACCAGCCCGCCAACCCCGATCACGTCGACGTGCTGTCGATCGACAACACGGAGGTGCGCCGCCAGCAGATCGCCCGTCTGGAGCGGGTGCGGGCCGAGCGCGACCCGGCGGCCTGCGAGCAGGCGTTGCGCCGCCTGACCGAAGGTGCCGCAGGCGACGGCAACCTGCTGGCGCTGTGCATCGACGCCGCCCGGGCTCGGGCCACAGTGGGCGAGATGAGCGACGCTATGGAGCGGGTGTTCGGGCGGCACAAGGCCGAGATCCGCTCGATCCAGGGCGTCTACGGCTCGGCCTACTCCGGCGACGACGAGTTCGGCCGGGTGCAGGCCGAGGTCGAGGCGTTCGCCCAGGCCGAGGGCCGCCGGCCCCGGCTGCTGGTGGTCAAGATGGGACAGGACGGCCACGACCGGGGCGCCAAGGTCATCGCCACCGCCTTCGCCGACCTGGGCTTCGACGTCGACATCGGCCCCTTGTTCCAGACCCCGGCCGAGGCCGCCCGCGATGCGGTCGACAACGACGTCCACGTCGTGGGCGTGTCCAGCCAGGCGGCCGGGCACCGAACGCTGGTCCCGCAGCTCATCGAGGAGCTCCACGCCGCGGGCGCCGACGACGTGGTGGTGGTGTGCGGCGGCGTGATCCCCCCGCAGGACTACGACGCCCTCACCGACGCCGGCGTGGCCGCCATCTTCGGCCCCGGCACCAACATCCCCGCGGCCGCCCGCAAGGTCCTCGACCTCCTCCGCCAGTCCCGCCCCGCGGCGTAGCCCGCGCCGCCCAAGGGAGACGAGGTGCTCGACATCGAGCGGCCGTCCCCGGTCAGGGTGGTGCCGGCCGAGCTGTCGCAGTAGGGCGCAGCGCGACCGCCGTCGCCGCCGCCGTCGCGACGGCCAGGAGGGCCACCGCGACCACCAGCGCGGCCGGCCACGGGCTCCAGGCCAGGACTCCCCTCACCGGGCCCCAGGGGCCCGGGCCGGACCAGGCGCCGCGGACGATGTCCGAGAGCATCCACGCCTGGAGGAGCACGACCACCGCCAGCGCGACCGGGGCGGCCCAGCGGCGGAGGGCGACCGTGAGGCCCACCGCCACCACCGCCATCGGGGGGACGATGG
>DASRJN010000060.1:0-2610 GCA_035649455.1 Acidimicrobiales bacterium | reverse complement strand
GGGCGTTGGCGATGGCGTGCACGGCCGCAGGATCCACCGCACCATGATGCCGGGCCGCGCGCGCACATCTGTTCGTATGGGCTAGGGTGCCTCCCGCCGGACCTCCGGGCCCGGATATCGCCACCGCCGCCCCAGTCGTGGGCGAGCGCAGGCCGCACACGGTCCTCCTACGGCCGGTGCCCCCGATCGCCGCTCGCGCGGCCTCCCCTGTCGCTCGTGCGCGCCCTCGCGCCTGCCCCGAAGGACGGCGATGTCCGATCCCACACCCCTGTCCCCCGAGCCGCCTCGTCCCGCACCGCCCCCGCAGGGCTGGCGGGACCAGCTGGCCACCATGTTCGCCTTCTGGAACCTCACCCCGGCCCGGCTCATCGCCGGCGGGGCCGCCCTGGGCCTGGCCGTGGTCATCGTCTGGCGGGTGCTGGCACCTCCGGCCCCTCCGCCCGACATGCAGATCCCGTTCGCGCAAGCCTCGCCGGGCAGCACCGAGCTGCCCGCCGACCCGGTGGCCACCGTGAGACCCACCGAGCCCGAAGCGGAGGAGGTGGTGGTCGACGTGGCCGGAGCGGTCGTCACACCGGGCGTCCACCACCTGGAAGCGGGCGCCCGGGTGGTCGACGCGGTCGCCGCCGCCGGGGGCCTGGCGCCCGACGCCGACGGGGCCCGGCTGAACCTCGCCGCGCTGCTGGTCGACGGGCAGCAGGTGTACGTGGCCCGCGTGGGAGAGACACCACCGCTGCCGGCCCCCGCCGGCGGTACGGCCGCCACCGGCCCCGCCGACCCCGCCCCGCTGGTCGACCTCAACACCGCGTCCGCCACCGAGCTGGAGGAGCTCCCGGGCGTCGGTCCCACCACGGCCGAGGCCATCATCGACCACCGCGAGCGCAACGGACCGTTCACCTCGGTCGAGGACCTCCTCGACGTGCGGGGCATCGGCGACGCGAAGCTCGAACAGCTGCGCGACCGGGTCACGGTGTGAGCGATGTCCGATCGCTGGGCCGTCGTGCTCGCCATCGCCAGCTTCGCCGCCGCCCTGGCAGCCGTCGACGGTCATGTCGGACGGGTTCCCCTGCTTGCCCCGGCCGGTGTCGTAGTGCTGGCGTGGCTCCTCTACCGCGCCGGCTGGTTCCGGCCGGAGCTGCTGGTCCTGGCCGCCGCCCTGGCAGCCGTGGGACTGGCCTACCGTTCCCTGGACGGATTGGCGGCCCCGCTCGCCACCGGGCCGCTCACCGCGGAGGTGACCTTGGTCGGCGATCCGGTGCCGGACGGCCACGGGGGCACCTCGGCCGACGTCCGGCTCCACGGGCGGCGGCTGTCGGCCCGGGCCCGGGGAGCGGCCGCCGCCACCCTCGACGATCGGCTGGCGGGGGAGAGGGTCACGCTGGTCGCCAACGTACGCCCGCCGGGCACCTCAGAGCGGCGGGCTCCCTACCGCCACCTCGTGGGGCGGCTGGAGGTCGACGCGGTCGTCGGCTGGCGCACCGGCGATCCCGTGAGCCGGCTCGCCAACGGGCTGCGCCGCACGCTGGCGGCCGGCGCCGCATCGCTGCCTGCCCGCCAACGCAGCCTCCTCGCCGGGATCACGCTCGGCGACGATCGGGCCCAGCCGCCCGACATGACCGACGCGTTCCGGGCCGCGGGCCTGAGTCATCTGCTGGCCGTGTCCGGGCAGAACGTCGCCTTCGCGTTGGTGATCGCGGCTCCGCTGCTGTCCCGGCTGCGTTTCGGACCTCGGCTGGCGATGACGTTGGCGGTGCTCGCCGGGTTCGCGCTGCTCACGCGGGCCGAGCCGTCCGTTTTGCGGGCGACGGCGATGGCGTCGGTGGCGGCGGTCGGCACCGCGCTCGGGCGCCCGGCGTCCACGTTGAGGGCGCTGGCCCTCGGGGTGGCCGCCGTCGTGCTGGTCGATCCGCTGCTGGTGACATCCCTCGGTTTCCAGCTCTCGGTCGCGGGCGCGGCGGGCATCGTGGTCGGGGCCGCCCCGCTCGCCGGGCTGCTGCCGGGGCCCCGCTGGCTGGCGGCCCCGCTGTCGGTCACGCTCGCAGCGCAATCAGCCGTCGCCCCATTGCTGGTGGCTGTGTTCGGCCCGGTGCCGGTGGCGGCCATCCCGGCCAACCTCCTGGCCGTCCCGGCTGCGGGCCCCATCATGGTCTGGGGCCTGACCGCCGGGCTCGTGGCCGGGGTGTTCGGAGGCACGGTGGCGGCGGCGATCCACCTGCCCACCCGCCTCCTGCTCGGCTGGGTCGACGGCGTGGCCCGATCCGCCGCGGCCTGGCCACTCGGCGCACTGGGCGCCCGCGAGCTACTGGTCCTGGGCGCGCTGGCGGTCGCCATCGCGGTCCTCCGCACCCGGGCTCGCCGCCTCGACGCCGTGCTGGCGCCGCTACCGCGCTCGTTCGCTCCCAGTCGCCGCCGGCGCTGGCAGCTGCTGCTCGGCGGTGCCGGCCCCGCGGCCACGCTGGCGGTGATGGCGGTGATGCCCGTGCCGGGCGGCCCGTCGGGAGCGAGCGGCGCCCAGCCGTTGGGCGCGGGCGCCACCCTGTGGCAGGCGGGAGGCGATGCGGTGGTGGCGCTCGACGGCCGGGCCCGCGACGACGTCATCCTGTCGGGGTT
>DASRJN010000059.1:0-2649 GCA_035649455.1 Acidimicrobiales bacterium | reverse complement strand
TTGGTGCGCTGCCAGCCGTCGCCGCCCAGCCGGTTGAGCGTGGGGCTCTCGCCGCCGGTGTAGTGGCGGACCGCGTCGATCTGGTCGGACGGGACGTAGAGGCGGTCGTCGCCCTTGTACTCGAGCAGCAGGTAGTCGCGGTCGACGCCGCCGATGGCGCGCTTGACCATGCCGCCGTAGCGGGCCACGCCATGCTGGTGATGGACGACGTAGTCGCCCACCTTGAGGTCGTCGAAGAACCCTTCGGCGTCGCGGCGCCGGGGCCGGGCCCGCCGGTGGGCACGGCGGCGGCCGGTCAGGTCGGACTCGGCCAGCACCGCGAGCTTGATCGAGCGCAGCACCGCGCCCCGCTCCAGCGGAGCCACCGACACCTCGGCCGACACGCCCTCGGACGCCAGCAGGTCACGCAGCCGCTGGGCCGACCCGTCACCGTCGGCGCCCACCACGATGTGGTGGCCCTCGGCCTGCAGCTGGCGGAGGCGGGACAGCAGGCCGCTGCCGTCGCCCACCACCGGATCCCAGCCCGACCCTTGCACCTGGGGCGTGTCAGGGCTGTCGGGCACGCTGACCACGTGCCACGCCGGGGCCCGGGTGTGGCTCAGCAGCCGGTCGAAGTCGAGGTGGAGGCGAGGGAAGCCGTGCTGCGCGCTCCGCTCCTCGGTCGCTCCCCAGGTGACCGCCAGCGTGGCGGCGAGGTCGGCCTCCTCGGCCAGCAGGTCGGCCGCCCGGTCCCGCATGCGCCGGGGCTCGCACAGCAGGATCTGAGCCCCGTCGCCCAGCACGTCCGACAGCACGTGCTCGTCGCGGGTGAGCCACGGCAGCCACGACTCCATGCCGTCGAACACGAGGCCCTGGGACAGCCGCTCCCACTGCTCGCGACCCCACGGCTCCAGCCCCACCAGGCGCTCGGCCCGCTCGCGCACCTCGGGCGTGGGCAGCAGCTCGCGGCAGGGGAAGATCTCGACCCCGGCCAGGTCGCCGGCCGAGCGCTGGTCGTTGACCGAGAACTCGGTGAGCCGGTCGACCTCGTCGCCCCACAGGTCGATGCGCACGGGCCGATCGGCGGTGGACGGGAACACATCGACGATCGACCCCCGCACCGCCACCTCGCCCCGGTGCTCGACCATGTCCTCGCGGCGGTAGCCGGCGGTGACGAGGTCGGCCACCAGGTCGTCCCGATCGATCTGCTGGCTCGGCCGCACGGTGACGGGCTCGATGTCCTCGACGTGGGGACCGAGCCGTTGCACCAGCGCCCGCACCGACGCCACCACGACCTCGGGCGCCCGCTCGGGGTCGCGCAGGCGCCACAGCACCCTCAGCCGGTGGCCCATGGTCTCGACGCCCGGGCTGACGCGCTCGAACGGGAGCGTCTCCCAGGCCGGGAACAGCTCGACCTTCTCCTCGCCCAGGTAGACGGCGAGGTCGCGGGCCAGCCGCTCGGCCTCGGTGGAGGTGGGAACGGCCAGCACCACCGGCCGGCGCTGCGTCAGCTCCACCAGGCCCGCGGTGACCAGCGCCCGCGCCGCCTCGGGCACGGCCAGGGTGGCGCTGGTGCGCCCAAGCACCTGAGCCAGCGCAGGCTCGGCGCGCACGAGGTCGGCAAGGTGGTGGAGAGGCGCGCGACTGCGCGCCTCTGCTGTCGCAGGGGCGGGGGTCATAGGCGGTTCAACGCTACCGGCTGGGTGTGACAGTGGGGTTAGCGCTGATCGGCGCGCCGGAAGCCATCAGGTTGCCCACCGCTGCATGTTGTGAGGGCAGGGCCGGTACAGTCGCGCTCACTGCGGTGCTGGGGGTGAGACAGGTGAGCGAATCGAACGGTAACCCTGGCCGCCGTGAGGCCAATCGGCGGTCCGTGTTCGACCCGGACGGCGAGGGATCGGCCAGCGCCTACACCCGCGGCCGCCCGCAGGGCCCGCAGGACACGGCGGTCTACGGACAGGCTCCGGCCTCGTCCGGGGGGCCCAGCGCGTCGGGCTACGGCCAGCCGGGCCCGGGGTCCTCGGTCTACGGGCAGCAGGGCTACGGCACCAGCGGGGGCTACGGGCAGAACCCGGCGGGCAGCGGTGGGCAAGGCTCCGCCCGAGGTGGCTACGGCGGGCAGCCGGGCTACGGCTCGGCCGGAAGCGGTGGCCAGCCGGGCTACGGCGCCAACGGGGGGTACGGGCAGGGCCAGGCGGGCTACGGAGCGCAGCAGGGCCACGGCACCGGCGGGGGGGGTTACGGAGGACAGCAGGGCTACGGCTCGCCCGCTGCCGGCCAGCAGGGTTACGGCTCCGCCAGAGGCGGTTACGGAGGACAGCAGGGTTACGACTCCGCCGGCGGCGGCTACGGCGGGCAACAGGGCTACGGCTCGCCCGGCGGCGGGCAGCAGGGATACGGGCAGCGCGCCTACGGAGCGCAGCCCGGGGCGCCCGGGCGGGCCCGGTCGGGGTTCGGCCAACCGCCGGCCTATGGCGAGCGCCCCTACCCCGGCGAGCGGCAGGCCCGCCCGGGGCCCGAGCCGAGCGGGCGCGAGCGTGGCAGCCGCGGGGGTGGACGCGGGGGCTCGGGGTTCCCGTTGGGGATCGGAGCGCTGTTCGCCTTCGCGGGGCTGGCCGCGTTCGTGGTGGCAGTCGTCGTCCTGCCGTGGTTCGAGGTGGGGGGCGAGGA
>DASRJN010000058.1:0-2845 GCA_035649455.1 Acidimicrobiales bacterium | reverse complement strand
GTCCCAGCTCGTCTGGAGCCGGGCGGTGTCGAAGGCGGTCACGTCGACGACCTGGCTCCTTCTGGTGAGGCTGTGTTCGGCCTGCGGGTCGATCATGGGTCGCGAGGCACCTCGACGATCTCGGGCTTGGCCCCGACGAGGGCGTCCGAGACCGCGACGAGCGTGCCCTCCGGCGCGCCCGCGGCGACGAGCACATCCTCCAGGTGGTCGACCACGCGGTCGTAGTCGGCAGGCGTGATGCCGAGCCCTCGGTGGGCCTGGTAGAGGGATGGGCCGTCGTAGGTCTGGGGGCCTCCGAGCAATGCGCAGAGGAAGAGCACCTGGTGGCGTTTGACGCGGGCGACGTCGACGCCCGAGAAGTAGGGCGCCAGGCGGTCGTCTCGCAGGATGCGGAGATAGAGCTTGTCCACCGCGGCGCGGATGGCTTCGACGCCGCCCAGGCGGTCGTAGTGGCTGCGGGTCTCGTCGGACATGCCGTCACCAAGCGCTGCGGTGGTGGCGAGTAGGGCGGTGGATCACGCCGCAGAGGTTGACCTCGGGCGAGTGGGGTGCGGTAGGGGCAGGTGTGGGCAGATTGAGCCCCGGCAGATCCCGGGATCCCAGACCCGGGCAGGCCCGGCTCAGGGCATGGCGGCGACGGCCAGGCGGGCGCGCAGGGCCTGCACGCCCCCATGGTCCTCGTAGCGCTCCGCGAGCCGGTCGAGCCGGATCAGCTCGTCGGCGACGCGCCGGGACCGCATCGACTCGGCGGTCGTCAACGCTGCCTCGGCCAGCGCGATCGCCTCGTCGAGCGCACCGGTGGCCATCATCAGCTTGGCCAGGCCGATCTCGGACAACGCTCGGCACCGGGCCAGCTCGGGCCGTCGCAGATCGATCGCGTCCCTCAGCCGCCGGTGCGCCTCGTCGATGACGGCGTCCGGCAGCGAAGGCCGTGTAGCCGCGCTCTCGGTGCCGGCGAGGGTCGCCAGGACGAGGTCGGTCAGGGCCGCGCCGGTGTCCCCGGCGTGTTGGGCCGCGTCGTAGTGGGCCATCCAGGTCGGATCCTCGTCGACCTGGCGGCGCCCGAAGGCATCGTCGGCCCGGTCGATGGCCTCGTGCGTATCGTCGGACCGGCGCATGCGGGCCAGGGCCCGCGCCTCGAGACTGTGCAGCATGGCCTGCTCGGTCGCGGTCAGCCGGTCGGAGCGGACCAGCGCGAGCTGGGTGTAAGTCCGCCCACGGTCGGGCTCGCCGACCCAGGTGTCGACTCGCGCCGTTGTCGCCAAGAGGCGGGCGCGAAGCTGCCAGTTGTCCGCCTCCTCCGCGCAGGCGACCCCGAAGGCGAGCAGCCGGCGGGCATCGTCGAAGGCGTGGCTGTCAAATGCCATGAACCCGCAGGTGTGGGCGAGCTGAGCGACGGCCGACAGCAGTTCGGGCTGCAGCGGGAGTGGGCAGGTCCTGCTGCGCAGGAGCCCGGCGGACCAGCGCAGCATGGCGATGGGGGCGTCCCGAGCGAGGCCGCCGTAGCGGTTGTCCCACGCCGCGAATGCCTGCGCAGCCTCGCGGATCTGGTCGATCTCGGGCCGGCCGACGCGGCTCGGAGGCGTCGCCAGGGTCATGGCGTCCAGCACGGAGGCGGCGGCCACGGCCATGGATGTGATCCACGCCGGCGACTCGTCCCCCGGGTGACCCGGGGAGAGCGGGCCGCGGGTGGGACGGAAGCCGAGGTCGGCATCGTCGCCCACGCCGAGGACGGCGCGGAGGCCGGCCCGGTACACATCGTTGGGCCACCGCACGACGCCGCGTTCGAGCTTGCCGATGTAGTTCTCGTCGAGCCCGGTGCGCTGCTGGAAGTTGTCCGACACGTACTGGTTCACCAGCTCGGCCAGCTCGCGACGGGACATCGGCTGGGACGGCCGGACGCGGGAGGGCTGCGAGAGCCGGATCTGTCTTAGCGTGTCGTTACTCGACACGGTGTCTCCCTGGGTTCAAATATTTTTCATGGTTTTTCACTTGCTTGTGGCATACCACAGGCTAGAGTGCCGGCCATGACATACATGGCACACCATGACAATTACTCAGGAGCGGTGGAGTGAGCGCGGGAACCGTCGAGCTCACGAGCCTCTCGGCCGTCGACACCGACCCGCGGGACCGCGAGCGTCAGCTCGCGGACATCGTCGCCGGGCTCTGCGCCCAGCACGGCGACGGAACGGCGGCGGCTGAGGCGTTGAAGGCGGTGGTGGCCGACTCATCGGCCCCGGTTCGTGCGCCGCTTCTGGACGCGCTCTCACCCGACCCCGGCGTCGGCCTTCGGCACCTCGCGCGGCGCTGGGCCAGCCCGATTCTCGCCACCCTCGCCGACGCCTTCAGCGAAGGAGGCCGCGACCTCAACATCGACTACCTGAACGCCGTCGCCCTCGCCACCGCCGTCGAACACCGGGCCCCGACCCGGCTCGCCCTGAAACGCATCGCGCACCCTCGCCACGGGCTCCCGTGGGACGGCGACGAGGACCGGATGTTGTTAGCGGCCTTCCAGCAAGGGGCCACCATGGAGGCGCTCTGTGAGCAGCACCAGCGGAACGCGAACGCGATCAAGGCCCGACTGGTGAAGCACGAAGTCATCGAGGAGGACGACCGCCCCGCCTGACAACTCGCGGTCGATGTTCGCGGCGGGGCGCTCGGACAGACGACCGACCACACCGCGCAGGGCGGTAATTGGGCTGGCGCAACCGAGCGGCGCAACGGAGGCCGGACAAACCTGGCCGACCACCACGAGCACGCCCACGGGATGCACGTGTCCGACGACGACGGCGTATCCGACGACGACGGAGAAGCCGCACGAGACCACAACCACGACTGAGGGCGG
>DASRJN010000057.1:0-14907 GCA_035649455.1 Acidimicrobiales bacterium | reverse complement strand
CTCGGCCTCCTGCGCGCCGAGCGGGACCGGCCCGGGCGGCGCCCCGAGGGCGGCGACTGCGTCGGTGACGAGCGTCAGCCGGTCGCCGAGCGCCCGGGCGGCCACGGTCACCATGGCCGGGTCGACGTGGAGCCCGTCGGCGATCAGGCCCACCCGCAACCGGTCGTCGCTGAGGGCCACGCCCGCCAGCCCGGGCTCCCGGTGGTGCAGGGGGGCCATGGCGTTGAACAGGTGTGTCACGTAGCTGACGCCGGCGTCCACCGCGGCCCGGGCCTCACGCGCACTCGCGGAGGAGTGGCCGGCGGACACGACGATGCCCTCGGCCACCAGGGCCTTGATCAGGTCGCCCGCGCCGGGCAGCTCCGGCGCGAGGGTCGCCAACGCCACTGCGCCCGCCCACCCCTCGGACTCGACCGGCGCAGCGTCGGGCGCGGCCAGGTGCGGCGGCGGGTGGGCTCCCCTCCGCTCGGGGGCGAGGAACGGGCCCTCGAAGTGCAGCCCCAGCGGGGTCGCGAGCGGGCGAGCCCCGCCGAGCGACGGCGGCGGCCCGGCCCGCCAAGCCGCCAGGGCCCGGCGGCGAACCGCGGCCGGCGAGGTCACGATGGTCGGCAGCCAGGCGGTGACGCCCCACCGGGGCAGGACGGCGGCCATCTCCCACAGCCGCTCCGGCTCGGTGGACAGGTCGATGCCGGCGGCCCCGTTGCACTGCAGGTCGATGAAGCCGGGCGCCACCAGCAGCCCGGCCGCGTCGAGCGTGGGCGCGCCGGTGGGTGCGGCCCCGGGCTCGGCGATCCGCCCGCCCACGATCACTGTCTCGGGCCGGTCGCGGCTGCCGGTGACGACCAGGTCGGCGCCGGTCACGCCGGGCCCACGACCGGGACCAGCGCGCCCTCGCCACGCAGGTGGTGGCGGGCGACGGCCGCGGCTCCCAGCGCCCCGGCGGGGATGCCCGCGGGGACCAGCGCCACCCGGTCGGCGAGGGCGATGGCCGCCAGCACGGGCGAGCGGGCCGCCCGCTGGCGGAGCGCGGACCGCAGGGCGTCGAGCAGCCCGGTGCCGGCCTCGGCCACGCCGCCGCCGAGCACGATCAGCTCCGGGTCCACCGTTTGCGCCAGCAGCGCCACCGCGCCGGCCAGATGGCCGGCCACCTCGTCCAGCACGGCCACCGCGGCCGGGTCGCCGGCGGCGGCAGCGGCCAACAGCGCGGTGGTGGCGGCCGCCTCGCCGTCGCCCGAGGGCCAGCGGGCGGCGATGGCAGCGCCCGAGGCCAGCGCCTCCAGGCAGCCGCGCTGCCCGCACTCGCACCGCGGCCCGTTGGGGTCGACCGGCAGGTGGCCGATCTCCCCCGCCGCGCCGTGGGCACCGCGCCGGATCCGCCCGTCGAGCAGCAGGCCGGCGGCCAGGCCGGTCCCCACGCTCAGGTAGGCCAGATCGCCGTGGCACCCCAGCGCCACCGCCGCGCCGACGGCAGCGAGGTTGACGTCGTTGTCGAGGACCACGGGGGCGGACGCCAGGCGGCCCAGGTGAGCGACCAGCGCCACCGGGTCGGCCCCGACGCCGAGGTTGACGGCGTGCCGCACCGTGCCGGCGCTCCGGTCGACCAGGCCGGGCACGCCCACACCCACGGCGGCGAACCCGTCCGGGCTCAAGCCCGCGGCGGTCGCCAGCTCCCCCAACACCTCGCCGGTGGACTGCAGCAACCGGTCCCCGTTGCCGGTGCCGGTCGGCCGGCGCACGGTGGCGACCACCGCGCCGGTCCCGGCGACGACCGCGACGGCCAGCGTCTTGGTGCCGCCGACGTCGAGGCCGGCGACGATCCTGTCAGCCATCGTCGCCGTCCCCGTCCGAGCTCGCGGGGCCGCGCAGGGACAGGCCGCTGGTGGGGTCGAAGAGCTGGACGCGGCTCGTGTCCACCGCCAGCTTGACCACGTCGCCGGGGGCCAGCCCGCTGTGGGGGCCGAGCCGCACCACGCCCCGGCCCCGCCGGGCGATGACCTGCCGCCACGAGTCGGACGCCTCGGGGTCGGGCGCGGGTGGGTCGGTCAGCATCACGTGCACGACGGATTCGGACCCGAGCGACTCCACCAGGTCGACGGTGGCCTCGATGACCCGCTCCGCGGGTGCGCCGGGCTCGTCACTGAACGACTCGGGCCGGATCCCGAGCGCCACCGGCTGCCCGCCCCGCGACCGGACTGCCGGATTCACCGCCACCACGGCGTCGTCGAGCGCCAGCCGCTGGCTGCCGACCCGCAGCGCCCAGCGGCCGGCCTCGTCGTCGGCGGGCGGCTCGACCGTCGCCGCCAGCAGGTTCATCGCCGGCGAGCCGATGAACGTGGCGACGAACTGGTTGACCGGCTCGTCGTACAGGCGCTGCGGCGTGTCCACCTGCTGGAGCCGGCCGTCGCGCAGCACGGCCACCCGGGTACCCATGGTCATGGCCTCGGTCTGGTCGTGGGTGACGTACACGGTAGTGACCGTCAACTCGCGCTGGAGGCGGGCGATCTCGGCCCGCATCTCGACCCTCAGCTTGGCGTCGAGGTTGGAGAGCGGCTCGTCCATGAGGAACGCCCGCGGGTGGCGGATGATGGCCCGGCCCATGGCCACCCGCTGGCGCTGGCCACCAGACAGCTGCGAGGGCCGCCGGCCGAGGACCTCGCTCAGCTGGAGCACCTCGGCCACCTCGGCGACGCGGCGCTCGATCTCGTCCTTCGGGGTCCGGGCCAGCTTGAGGGGATAGCCGATGTTGCGGGCCACGCTCATGTGGGGATAGAGCGCGTAGCTCTGGAACACCATGGCGATGTCGCGGTCCTTGGGCTGGGCCCGGGTGACGTCCCGGCCGCCGATCTCGACGGTGCCCTCGGTGACCTCCTCCAGGCCGGCGATCATCCGCAGCAGGGTGGACTTCCCACAGCCGGACGGGCCCACCAGCACCAGCAGCTCGCCGTCGGCCACGTCCAGGTCGACGTCGTCGACGGCCCGCGTGGTGCCGTCGTAGGACTTGGTCACGCCGCGCACGGCGATGTCAGCCACAGGAGATCCTCCCCAGGAGCACGGTGGCGGCGGCCTCGCCACAAGCGGGTGACGCCCCGTAGGTGGTGATGCGGGCGGCCGCGGGTGGCAGCGCCTCCCCGGCGGGCCAGCCCATGTCGACGAGCACGGCGTCGGGGCGGGCGGTCAGCAGGGCGACCAGCGCCGCGGCTTGGGCCGGGCGCCGCGGGGCGTCGCGGGTGACCACGATCAACGGCCGCCCCTGCGCGGCGAGCAAGGCGGAGGCCACGGCCCGGTCGTCGCCCTCGGCGACCCGGGTGGTCGTGGCGGCCGGGTCGCACCGGATCACCGGGGCGGCCGCGCCCCAGGGCACCGACCCGGCGGCGATGTTGGCGGGTCGATCCAGCTCGACCACGTGGGCCCGGGCGAGGTCGGGCGGGATCTCGCCGTCGACCCGCAGGGCCCGCCGCGCCGCCTCGGCCCCCAGCGCGGCCAGGTCTCCCGGCTGCCCGGCGGCAGGAGGGCGGGCGGCGGTCAGCGCAGCCGTGCGCTCGCCGGCTTCGCGCACGCGGGCCTCGGCCAGGGTCCCCGCCGCCACCGCGGCCTCGACCGCGTCGAGGCACGCGTCGAGCAGGGACTCGGTGTTGTCGGGGCCGAGGCAGCACAGGTCGGCACCGGCGGACAGGGCCCGGACCACGGCGGCGGGGATGCCGGCGGGGCCGCCGATCGCCCCCATGTCCAGGGCGTCGGTCACGATCACGCCGCCGAACCCGAGCTCCCGACGCAGCAGCATCCCCAGGATCGTGGGGCTGACCGATGCCGGGTCCTCGCCGAACGCCGGGACCCGCAGGTGGCCGGGCATGACCGCGGCCACACCGGCGGCGATGGCGGACCGGAACGGCGCCAGGTCCGCCTCCCCCACCTCGACCGTCGGCAGGGCCAGGTGCGAGTCGACCCTCGCCGCCCCGTGGCCGGGGAAGTGCTTGGCGCACGCCGCCACGCCCGCCGACTGGAGCCCGGTCACGAAGGCCGCGGTGTGGCGGGCCACCAGGTCGGGGTCGGCGCCGAACGAGCGCACCCCGATGACGGGGTTGGCGGGATCGCGGTTCACGTCGGCGCACGGAGCCAGGTCCAGGTCGACGCCCAGGCTACGCAGGCGGCCGCCCAGGGCGGCGGCGACGGCCGAGGTCAGGGACTGGTCGTCCACGGCCCCCAGGGCCGCGTTGCCCGGCAACGACGAGCCCGTGGCCGCCTCGATGCGGGTGACGTCGCCGCCTTCCTCGTCCAGCGCCACGACCACCTCGGGCCGGGCGGCATGCAGGGCCGCGGCGACGGCGGCGATGTCGGCGTGGCGGTTGGATCCGTACAGGCACACGCCGCCCAGGCCCGCCTCCACCTGATGGACGAGCCAGCCGGGCAGCGCTGGGCCGGCGAACGAGGCGAGCAGCGTCCCCCGGGCGGCCCGGCGCAGGGTGCTCATCCCTTCACCGCCCCGGCCGTCATCCCGGCGGCCACCCGCCGGTGCACCAGCAGGAAGAACACGATGACCGGCACGGTGATCAGCGTCGAGCCGGCCATCACGCCGCCCCAGTCGGTCCCGCGGGCGCCGAAGTTGAAGGCCTGCAGCCACACCGGAAGTGTCTCGCGCTCGGGCCGGTCCATGATGACCAGGGCGAAGGTGAACTCGTTCCACGCCTGGATGAAGGCGAAGATCCCGGTGGCCACCAGGCCCGGCGCCACCAGCGGCAGGGTGACGGTGAAGAAGGCGCGCAGCCGGCTGGAGCCGTCCATCATGGCCGCCTCCTCCAGCTCCCGCGGCACTCCCCCCACGAAGCCGCGCAGCGTCCACACCGTGAACGGCAGCACGAATGCCACATAGGTGATGGTCAGCCCCGCGATCGAGTTGCGCAGGCTCCAGCCCTCCAGCACCTTGACCACCGAGATCATCAGCGCCTCGGCCGGCACCATCTGCACCAGCAGCACCACCACCAGGAACACCAACCGGCCCCGGAAGCGGAAGCGCGACACCGCCACCGCGGCCAGGAAGGCGGTGAACAGGGCGAAGACCACGGTCAACAGCGTGACCTGCAGGCTGTTGGCGAACGAGGACCAGAAGTGGTCGCGCTCGAACACGGCCCGGTAGTTGTCGAGCGTCCCGATCGGCAGGAAGCGCGGCGCGGTGCGGATCTGCGAGTTGGGCCGGAACGACGTGACCAGCATCCAGTACACGGGGAAGGCGACGACCACCATCACGGCCACCGCCACGAGGTTCAGGGGCCAGCGACGCCGGTACATCACACCTCCTCCTGGCGGAACATCTGGCGCAGATGGAACAGCGTGGCGAGCAGCGTGATGCCCACCATCACCAGGGCGATGGCCGCACCGAGCCCGAAGTCGTTCCCGGCCGAGGTTCGGTAGGCGTACACCCCGAGCGTGTTGGTCTCGCGGGTGATGCCGCCCGCCTGCTGCAACACAAAAATTTGGGTGAAGACCCGTAGATCCCACACCGTGGACAGCGCGGCGAGCACGATGAACAGGGGCTTGAGCGCGGGCCAGGTCACGTCCCGGAAGCGGGCCCAGGCGCCGGCGCCGTCGATGGCGGCGGCCTCCATGACCTCGTTCGGGATCTGGGTCATGCCCGCATAGAGGGTGAAGGCCACGAACGGCACGCCCATCCACACCACGATGAGGGTGCCCACGAAGAAGAAGGAGAGCGGCTGGCTCAGCCACGAGTGGCCCTCGAAGTCGCCGCCCAGCCGGGTGAGCAGCCAGTTCACCACCCCGTAGCGGGCGTCGAAGATCCACTGCCACACGATGGTGGCGGTGAGCGCGGGCGTCGCCCAGGCGAACAGGAGGGCCACGCTGAGGCCCGTCCGCATGACGGTGCCGAGGCGAGCGAGCAGCTGAGCCACCAGCGTCCCCAGCACGAGGGTCAGCACGACGTTGAGGGCGCAGAACACCAGCGAGCGCCGCAGCACGTCCCAGAAGTAGGGGTCGCCGAAGATCTCGGCGAAGTTGTCGAGGCCCACATAGGGGGCGGGGGCGCCGAACTGCTGGCGCAGGCCGAACTCCTGGGTCGACATGACCACGAGCCGGACCATGGGGTAGCCCAGGCCGGCGCCCAGCGCGGCCAGGGCGGGCACCAGCAGCAGGTAGGGCAGGAGCCCCGCCCGGCTCCGGGCCGGGCGGGGACGGCGGGAACGGCCCGCCCGCCGGCTGTCCGGGAGGACCGGCGGGGTGCCGGTCCCCTCGGCGGACAGCACGGCGGTCACGGGTCGCTCCGGGCCGCTAGTTGCCGTTGAGGATGGCGACGACGGCGTCGTTGGCCCGCGTCGCCTCTTCCTGCACGTCGGCCCCGCCGGCGATGGCGGCACCCATGTCGTGCAGGATGGTGCCCGACTCGACTTCGGCCCAGTTCTCGCTGGAGGGCACGAACCGGGTGATCTGGGCCGCCTCGGCCTGGGCCTCGGCGGCCTCGTCGCCCTGCACCTCGCCCAGGAGCGACTTGCGCACCGGGATCAGGCCGTTCTCGGCGAAGGCCGTCTGGTACGGGTTGTCGGTGAGCACCTTCAGGAACGCCAGCGCCAGGCCGGGGTTCTGGCTCTCGGCCGAGATGCCGAGGTTCGAGCCGCCGAGGAAGGACGGGGCGACTTCACCGTCGCTGCCGGGCAGTGGGAAGGCGCCGAGCACGGCGTCGTACTTGCCGGGGCACCCGTCCTCGCCGGTGATCTGGCCCATCTTCCAGCCCGGGCCCATGAGCATGCCCACCTCGCCGTTGCAGAAGGCGAGGAAGTCCTCGGCGTCGTCGGTGTCGGCCGGGGCCTGGTTGGCGTTGAGCATGATGTCCTGGACGGTCTCCAGGCCGGCGACCGACTCGGGCGAGTCCAGCTCGCCGACCCACTCGCCGTCCTCGTTGACCGCGATGTCGCCACCCGCGTCCCAGATGAACGACAGCGTGGCCTGCCAGTTCCGGCCGGGGAAGTAGATCCCGGAGAAGTTGGGCGTGGCCGCGTTGTCCGCCTGGAGCTTCTTGCCCGCGGCCACGAACTCGTCCATGGTCGTCGGGATGCTCAGGCCCGAAGCCTCGAACAGGTCCTTGCGGTACACGACGATGCGGGCGCCGCCGTAGTACGGGACCCCGTAGAACGACCCGTCGTAGGTACCGGCCTCGACCAGGCTGTCGACCAGGTCGTCGCCGCCGAGCTCGTCCCGGGCGGAGCTGAGGTCGACCAGCGCCCCGGCCGCCTCGAACGCCTGGGCCTGGGTGTTCCCCATCTCGACGATGTCAGGGCTGTCTTCGGTGGGCAGCACGTTGGTGAGCCGGTCGACGATCCCGTCCCACTCCTGCCGCTCGACCTCGACCGTCACGTCGGGATACTGCTCCTTGAAGGTCTCCTTGGCCATGTCGATCATCTCGTCCGGCGTGTCGGGCCCGTTGAGCCAGACGCGCAGGGTGGCTTCGGTGTCCGCGGGGGGCGCCTCGAGCGAGGCGCCGCCCCCCTCGTCGGTACCGGCCCCCTCGTCGTCATCGGACCCGCAGGCGGCCAGTGCAAGCACAGCCGCAAGCAGGATTGCTGCGACTTTCTTCGTCTTCACGTCGTCCTCCCAGACGTCGGGCGGCGAGCCCCCCTCGGGATCGTCGCGGGTCTCATGCGACGCCCAGCTCGCGGTCGAGCACGAGCATCGCGGCGCCGAGGAGGACGTCGTCCTCCCCGAGCGAGCTGAACCGGATGTCGGCGTGGTCGCCGACCGCCGGCATGGTCCGGTCGCGGACGGCGTCGAGCGCCGCCGACCGGAACGTCTCGTCGAGCACGTCCAGCGGGCCCGACAGGACGACCTCACGCAGGTTGAGCGTGCTGATCACAGGGGCCAGCGCCTCCCCCAGGCGCCGCCCGGCCGCGGCCCGGGCGGCGTCGTCGCGGTGACGCAGGCGGGGGGCGGCGACCGCGGTCTCGAGACAGCCCCGGCGGCCGCAGGCGCAGGGCTCACCGCCCGGCTCGACCACGACGTGGCCGATCTCACCGGCGGCGAAGCGGTCGCCCAGCACGAGGTGGCCGTCGAGCACCACCCCGGCGCCGACACCGTGGCCGATCTTGACCGCGAGCAGGCTGCGGTCGGGGGCCCCGCCCGCGCCGAGCACCGCGAGGGCGACGGCGTTGGCGTCGTTGGCCACGTGGACCGGCGCGTCGATCGCCTCGTGGACCTGGGCCGCCAGGTCGAGGTCGTGCCAGCCGCGGTTGGGGGCCTCCAGGACATGGCCGGCCGCGTCGACAACGCCGGGGCTGCCGATGCCGACCCCCAGCAGGGGCCGATCGGCGGCCGCGGCCAGCTCGGCGACGAGGGCCACGGCCAGCTCCGCGGCCGCAGCTCCGGTGCGGCCGTCCCGCTCGGCCGACCGGCGGTCGCGGACCTTGCCGGCCAGGTCGACCAGGGCGGCCCGGAAGCGCTCGTCGTCGCTGAGGTCGAGGGCGACGGTGAGGCGGGCGTCGGCCACCACCCCGAGCAGGGTGGCGGGCTTGCCGACCCGCTGGCCGACCCGGGTGCCCAGCTCCTCGATCAGGCCCTCGGCCAGCAGCTCGGCCGCGAGGTCGCTGGTGGTGACGCGGGTGAGGTGGGTGACCCGGGCGAGGTCGGCCCGGCTGAGCGGGCCCTCCCGGAAGATGGTCCGCAGCACCAGGGCCCGGTTGTGGCGCCGGGCGTCCCCCGGCCCCACCTTCCGCCGCGAACGCCCGCGCCGGCCGAACGGCTCGTGGTCGAAGGCGTCCCCCTCGCTCATGTTTGTTTATTTAACTTACATAGTGTGGTGTGTCAATCGTCACGTTCCGTGACCGTTGTACGACGGATGCGTGACGTCAGCGCCGGACGGGACCGGCGAGCACCGTGGCCATGTGCTCGAGGACCCGCTGGTGGTCCACCACCTCGAAGATCCACTGGAAGTAGCCGGCATCGTTGCTGGCCGTGTCGTCCTGGCTGGCCAGCGACTCGATCACGCCGCGATGGCCCTGGATGTGGACGTAGCGGTGGCCCGCCAGCGAGCGCACGACCTCGGCCAGGAACGGCCCGATGCGGGGATCGGGGCTCGACAGCGCCAGCTTGGCGTCGAGGTCGGCGTCGCCGAACGACTGCGGCGCCAATCCCCACTCGGCCTTGGCCTTGATCCCCATGTACCGCCGGCCGAGCCCGCTGCGGCTGACGATCTCGAACGGCGGGAGGTCGGCGGGCACCTGCAGGCTGAGCCGGCAGTCGAACGACCCCGACACCACCTGGACGACGACCCGCTCGGCGACCGCGGTGTAGCGGTGGAACAGGAACCGCGTCGGCCGACCGTACGGTGCGCCTTCGAGCACCACCTTGGTCTCCTTCGAGCTCCGCATGAAGCCGGCCTTGTCCTTGGCCATGCGCATGTTGTGCTTGGTGTGGGCCTGCATCATGTTGAGCGCCGGGTCGCCCTCGACGATCCGCAGGCCCAGCCGCTGGGCCAGCTCCCCCACCCGCAAGTCGTGGTACCGCTGGTCGTGGCCGGTCATCAGCCGCCGGCCGAAGAGCAGAAAGAACGCCCCGATCCCGAGCCCGATGGCGGGCAGCAGGAACACGCTGACGGGAACACCATCCCCCATCACGAACCTCCCCAACTGGTTCGACTCGACGACTTGCCGGGCCGCCTACCGGGATGGTTCGTATCCGGCCGCCCGGCCGGATGACCCATGTGCGAGAGAATGGCGCGCGTGTCGACGCCGGCCACCGCCGCGGGGATCTCGCCCCGCGAGGCGGAGATCCTGACCCTGGTCGGAGAGCACCGCAGCAACGCGGAGATCGGCGCGCAGCTGTTCATCTCGGTGCGCACGGTCGAGACCCACGTGTCGTCGCTGCTCCGCAAGCTCGGGGCGCCCGATCGCCGGGCGCTGGCCGCCATCGCGGCCGAAGCCGCGGGGGCTTCGCAGGCCAGCCGGGCCCGGGCCGGGCTGCCGGCTCCGTTGAGCCCGTTCATCGGCCGGGCCCGGGAGCGCGCCGAGCTGCGCGCCGCCGTCAAGGCGCACCGTCAGGTCACCGCCGCCGGCCCCGGCGGGGTGGGCAAGACCCGGCTCGCGCTGGCCGTGGCGGCCGAGGTGACCGGCGACTTCCCGGACGGCGTCTGGTTCGTGGAGCTGGTACCGGTCACCGATCCGGCCATGGTCGGGTCCGCGGTGGCGGGGGCGCTCGGCCTGGGCGAGCAGCAGGGCCGCAGCATCGACGAGTCGGTGATCGCCGCCCTCGCCGATCGCCGGGCGCTGCTGGTGCTGGACAACTGCGAGCACCTGCCCGATGGCGTGGCCCCGTTCGTCGAGCGCCTGCTGGAGCGCTGCCCCCACCTGAGCGTGCTCGCCACCAGCCGGGCCCGGCTGCTGGTGCCGTTCGAGCGGGTGTATTCGGTTCCGTCGCTGTCGCTCGAAGGGGACGACGCCGACGCCGTCGCGCTGTTCCTCGACCGGGCCACGGCCGTCGGGGGGACCGTCTCGCCCGAGGACCTGGCCGAGGTGGCCGAGGTCTGCCGGACCCTGGACGGGATGGCGCTGGCCATCGAGCTCGCCGCCGCTCGCCTGCCCGCACTCGGTCTCGACGGGCTGGTCGCGGGCCTGTCCGATCATCTGCGACTCCTGGTCGGCGGGCACCGGGCCGACGAGCGGCACCGCTCCGTGCGGGCCATGCTCGACTGGAGCCAGGCGCTGCTCAGCGCGCCCGACCTGGCGCTGCTGCGGCGGGTCTCGGTCTTCGTCTCGCCCTTCACCGCCCCGGACGCGAGCGAGGTGGCGGCCTTCCCGCCGCTGGACGAGGGGGCGGTCAGCGACGGGCTGGCCCGGCTCGCCGATCAGAGCCTGCTCACCGTCGCGCCCTCGTCCGCCGGCACGCGGTACCGGGCGCTCGAGACCATCCGCCAGCACGGGCGCGAGCAGCTCGGCGAGACCGGTGAGCTCGCGGCCACCCAGGCTCACCACCTGCGATGGTGCCTGGCCACCGCCGACGCCCTCAGCGAGAGCTCAGCGTCCCCCACCGGCGAGTGGCGGGCCCGCTTCGACGCGGTCGCCGCCGACCTGCGGGCCGCGCTCTCCGGCGCCGCCAACCAGCCCGAGCACGATGACGACGCCCGCCGCCTGGCCATGACCCTCGCGGTGCTCGCCTTCGCCCGCAACCTGGCGGGAGAGGCCCAGCAACGCTACGAGCAGGCGGCGGGGCTGGGCGACGACCCCGCGGTCGCGGCCGCCGCGTTGCGGTCGGCCGCGAGAGTGGCCCTGTGCCGGATGCGCGGCGACGACAGCTATCGCCTCTGGCAGTCCGCCGCCGGCATCGCCCTGCGCGCCGGCGACACGGCCGGCGCGGCTCGGGACCTGGCCACCGCGACCACGTCCTACTTCCGGATGTCGGGCGTCTTCGCCCAGCGGCCCCCAGCCGACGAGGCGACCGCGCTCCTCGCCCGCGCCCAGGAGCTGGCGGGCGACGACTTGGCGGGTCAGGCCGCGGTGGCGCTCGCCGAGTGCGGCGCGCTCGGTGACGTGTTCTTCGCCGAGGCCGTCGAGCCCCAGACAACGCCGTCGGAGACGATCGCCCTCGCCGAGCGCGCCGTGGAGCTGGCCCGGCGGCTCGAAGACCCGCTGGCGGAGTCCGCCGCCCTCGACGCGCTGACCGGCGCCCAGCACCTCGCCGGCGACACCTTCGCGGCCGCCGCCACCGCCCGTCGCCGCGTGAGCCTGCTCGACTCGGTGCCGGTCACCGCGGCCACCGCCGACGAGGTGATGGACGCGCTCGTGATGGCCACCGAGACCAGCATCGGGGTCGGCGACCTGCCGGCCGCCCGGCGGTGGGGCCGGCGACTGTGCGACCTGCCGCTGCTGGCCGAGGTCGGGCACTTCGCCACGTCACGGCTGCTGGTCGTCGACGCCCTCGCCGGCCGGGCGGGCGACGTGATCCCGGCCTCGCGCCGGTTCCTCGACGCCTGGACGCAAGCGGGTCGCCCGGCGTCACCCAGCTTCGGCTCGACCGCCGGCGCGGTGGCGCTGGTCCACGACCTGCGCGGCGACCAGGCCGCCCGGGACGGCTGGCTCGCCGTGCTCGACCAGCTGGGCGTCACCCCCGAACGCCGAGCCGGCTACTCCCCCACTTTCGACGCCATCAGCCTGCTCCACCGCTCCGACGCCCCTGCGGCCCTGGACCGGCTCACCACCCAGGCCGACGAGACGAACAAGTGGCTCAAGTGGATGTGGCTGCACTGGCACGTCGCCCTCCGCGCCGAAGCCGCCGTGCTCGCCGGCCACCCCGATGCCGGCGACCATCTCGCGGCCGCCCGCCCCATCGTCGCCGGCAACCCGGTCGCCACCGCCATCGTGGATCGCGCCACCGCGCTGGGGGACGGCGATCCGGATCGCCTACCCACCATCGCCGCCGCGTTCGCCACCTCCGGCTGCCCCTACCAGCAGGCCCGCACGCTCATCCTCGCCGGCCCCGACACCGCCGCCGCCGGCCGGGCCGTCCTGGCCGACCTCGGCCTCAGCGCCTGACACCGCGCCATGTCCGGTGGCTACCCCTGCCGCGGAACGGGTAGCCGCGCCGGGAACCATCAGAGGAGACGACATGAGCGACGGCAAGTTCGACCAGATGAAGGGCCGGGCCAAGGAAGCCGCCGGCGACCTCACCGACGACGACGACCTCCGCCGCGAAGGCAAGGTCGATCGGGCGAGCGGCACGCTCAAGGAGAAGTTCGACCGGATGACCGACAAGGTCAAGGACGCCCTTAGCCGGCGCCGCTGACGAGCCCTTCCGTCCCAACGCCGGCCCCCTCGGCGTCCGGTCCTGTAGTGATGTGCTCAGCAGGAAGCGGGCGACGAGGGGGAGCGGCATGGCGACACAACCTCTTCCGATGGGCTGGCTGACCGACACGGTCGCCCTGGTCACGGGGGCGGGCTCGGGCTTGGGGCGGGCCGTCGTGGAGCGCTACCTCGCCGAGGGCGCCCGGTGCGGCGTGCTGGAGATCGACGAGGCCAAGGCGGCCCGGCTGCGGCAGGACCTCGGTGACGCCGTGGTCGTGACGGTCGGCGACGCCACCTCCCTCGCCGACAACCAGCGCGCGGTGGCCGAGGCGGTGGCCGCCTTCGGGCGGCTCGACGTCTTCGTCGGCAACGCCGGGCTGTGGGACTACGCCACCCCGCTCGTCGAGCTTCCCGCCGAGGCGATCGACGCGGCCTTCGACGAGGTGTTCCACCTCAACGTCAAGGGCTACCTGCTCGGGGCCAGGGCCGCGGTCGACGAGCTTCGTCGGACCGGGGGCAGCATCATCTTCACCGTCTCCAACGCCGGGTTCTGGCCCGGCGGGGGCGGGCCGCTGTACGTGTCCTCGAAGCACGCGGTGATGGGCCTGGTCCGCCAGCTCGCCTACGAGCTCGCCCCCGCGGTGCGGGTGAACGGCGTCGCGCCCGGCGGGATGGCCACCGACCTGCGGGGGCCCCGGTCGCTGGGCCTGGGTGACCGGTCGTATGCATCGCTGCCGGTCGACCGCATCGTCGCGCGGCTGTCACCGCTGCGGCGCCCCATGGACCCCGCCGACTACACCGGGCACTACGTGCTGCTGGCGTCCCGCGCCAACTCGCGCACGGTGACCGGGTCTGTGCATAACTGTGACGGCGGGATGGGCGTCCGGGGCCGGGCCGAGGAGCTGGCCGCGAGCGCCGCGGCGCCGAGCGACGAGTAGCCCCGCCCTCACAGCCGCCGCTTGCTCGGATTCGGGCGGGACAAGGCATCATTCAGTCGAGCGGCGGCCCTGCCGTCGAGGAGGTCGTGCCATGCCGAAGGCCGTTCGATTCGAGCGTTACGGCGATGTCGACGTGCTGCAGGTGGTCGACGTCCCCCGGCCCGTGCCCGAGGAGGGCCAGGTGGTGGTCGGGGTCAAGGCGGCCGGCATCAACCCGGGTGAAGCGGCCATCCGGCAGGGGCTGCTGCACGAGCGGTGGCCCGCGACGTTCCCCTCGGGCCAGGGCAGCGACCTCGCCGGGGTCGTCGACGAGCTGGGCCCGGGCGTCTCGGGGGTGGCCGTCGGCGACGAGGTGATCGGCTTCACCCACGACCGGGCCAGCCAGGCTCAGCTCGTCGTCGTCGACGCCGACCACCTGACCCCCCGCCCCGCCGGGGTGCCGTGGGAGGTCGCCGGTGCGCTGTTCGTCGCCGGCGCCACCGCCCACGCCGCGGTGCACGCCGTGTCCCCGAGCGAGGGCGACACGGTCGTCATCTCCGGCGCCGCCGGCGGCGTGGGCACCATCGCCGGGCAGCTGGCCCACCTCGCGGGAGCAACGGTCGTCGGCCTCGCCAGCCCGCCCCACCACGCCTGGCTGGAGGACCACGGCATCGTGCCCGTGGCCTACGGCGACGGCGTGGAGGACCGCATCCTGGACGCCGCCGGCGACGAGGCCCCGGACGCCTTCATCGACACCTTCGGCGGCGGCTACGTCGACGTGGCGGTCGCCCTCGGCGTCGCCCCCGACCGTATCGACACCATCGCCGACTACGCCGCCGCGCAACGCCACGGCGCCAAGACCGACGGCAACATGGCCGGCGCCCGCGCCGAGGTGATGGCCGAGCTGGCCGGCCTCATCGCCTCCGGCCGCCTCGACATCCCCATCGCCGCCAGCTACCCCCTCACCCAGGTCCGCGACGCCTACCGCGAGCTCGAGCACCGCCACACCCTCGGCAAGATCGTCCTCATCCCCTAGGCAGAGCGGCGGGTGCGGGTCGACTCCGGCCGCACGCGCCACTGTGTGCGTCTGCACGAGATCTCCACACCGCGCGCGACACCGCTCCACGGTCCTTTCGTACCCTGACCGCCGGTGACGACGGTGCTGGTGGTGGAGGACGAGCCGGCGATCGCGGACGCGGTCGTGCGGCGGCTGCGGAGCGAGG
>DASRJN010000056.1:0-12264 GCA_035649455.1 Acidimicrobiales bacterium | reverse complement strand
GGGCCGACCACCTCGTGGCCCTCGGCCTCGCACCACTCCCGCACGGCCTGGTGGGCCTCGGCCAGCGTGTCGTAGTCGCCGACGTGGACCGTGCGGGCCACCCGGGCCGCGGGGAGGACCGACGCCTGCACCCGTCCCTCGGTGGGGAAGGTGCGGGTGACGATGACGCCCACCTCCACATTGGGCACGCCGTCCTTGTAGAGGATGACGTTGTGGCCGTCGAAGCGCAGGCCCTCCGCCTGGCGCAGGAAGGCCCACACCTCGTCAAAGGCCTCGCCTGCCTGCGCGGGCAGCTCGGGCCAGGTGGTGGACAAGGGCACCACCGCGGTCGGCTGCTCGGGCGCCTCGATCACCTCGACCTCGTAGCCCATGGGGACGAGAGGGTAGGGGCTACACGACCAGCTCGCTCTTGGTCCGGCCCTTGGACGACCAGTAGCCGTCCGTGCGGCCGAGCCGGAAGTGCTCGGGCTTGTCCTCGTCGGCCAGGATGCCGGTCTCCAGCCAGAGCCGCTTGAGGTGGCGGATCTTGCCCGCCTCCCGGTCGTCGAGATAGCCGTCCCGGCCATGCAGCACGTGGTAGTTGTTCACGAACTGCATGTCGCCCGCCTGCATGCCCATGGCGACCCGGTACTGGGGGTCGGCGCACATGGCGTCCAGACGGTCGAGCGCAGCCCGAGCCTCGGCCGAGGGACGCGGGGCATCGGGATGGCGCCGGGACGACTCGATGTAGGGCCGGATGTAGCGCACGAACAGCCGGTCGCCGCGGCGGCTGAAGACCGGCATCGTGTACCAGGTGCGGGCCCCGGGGGCCTGCTCGCCCCTCAGGTCGTAGGGGAACGGCTCGTACAGGCGCGAGGCGACCTCGGGGTCCGAGCGGACCAGGTCGTTGTGGATCGTCACCGCGTTCGCCACCAGGCTGTCGCCACCCTCGAGCCCGGCGTCCAGGCAGAACAGGCCCACCAGGTCGGAGCCGTCGGAGTGGAACGGCAGCGCGACGCCGCCGAGCTCGTTGCCCCGGGTGGTGGGATCGTTCACCGCCTTTCCCTGGTCGGTGACGTCGCCGAGCAGATGGCCCTTGGCGTTCTGGGGCCACGGCTGGCCGAGGTGCATGCCGACGCCCCAGTAGATGGCCGAGGCCCGGTCCTTGCCGTAGCGCTCGACCGGCACCCCCCGGATCAGCACCATGCCCCGCCCGTTGACCAGGTCGTCCTCGATGCGGGCCAGCTCGGGGGCGAGGGTGGGCAGGGGGAACAGCTCGCGGGTGATGTCGAGCACGTCGTCCACCTGGCGCTCGGCGTGGACCAGCGCGGCGTCCAGCTCGGCCACGTGGTCGTCGGTGAGGTGGAAGATGTAGCTGTCACCGACCTCGTCGGTGTGCCACTCACACTGCTCTTCCAGCGGGGTCGGGGTCGGCGTCGGCGTCACAGTGAACCTCCAGGGGCGGGCTGGGGGCCGCGGATCAGGCGGCCGGGCAGCGGGCCGGTGGCCTCGCCTTGCTCGTAGGTGACCTGGCCCTTGGCCACCGTGGCCACGTAGCCCTCGGCCTGCTGGACCAGGCGGCGGCCGCCCGCAGGCAGGTCGTGGATCATCTCGGGACGCCGGGCGACGAGGGCGTCGAAGTCGATGACATTGACATCGGCCCGGTAGCCGGGGGCGAGCACGCCCCGGTCGTGCAGGCCCACGGTGCGGGCGGTGTCCTGCGTGTGCTGGCGGACCAGGTAGGGCAGCTCCAGGCGGCCGTGGTCCCGGTCGCGGCCCCACAGCGCCAGCAGCGTGGTGGGGAACGAGGCGTCGCAGATGGTGCCCAGGTGCGCCCCGCCGTCGCCCAGGCCGGGGACGGTGTGGGGATGGGCCAGCATCTCGCCCGCGGCGTCGAGGTTGCCGTCGGCGTAGTTGAGCAGCGGCACGTAGAAGAAGGCCCGGCCTTCGTCGGCGATCAGGTGGTCGTAGGCCAGGTCGAGCGGATCACGCCCCTCGCGCTCGGCCCGGGCCGCCAGGCTGGTGGCGGGGTCGGGCTCGTAGTCGGGGGGATCGCCCAGCTCGTACATGGCGCCGAAGCCGTCGAGCAGCCGCCCGGAGCGCCGCTCCTGGTCCCGCTTCCAGCGGGCCGAGGCCAGCAGCCGCTGCCGGAACTCCGGGTCGCGCAGGATCGCCACCTGCTCGGCCAGCGGCAGGCTGTTGATCTCCCGGTACACCGGGTTGGTGAGGAAGGGGTGCAGGGTGCACTGCAGGCCCAGCAGCAGGCCCACGGCCCGGGCCGCCACCTGGGCCGACATCGTCACGCCCTCGGCGTTGGCCTCGCTCAGCAGCTCCAGCTGGCGACGCCAGCCGTCGCCCCGGGTCTGCACGAGCGAGAACGACAGCGGCCGGCCCGACTGCTCGGCCATGCGCCGGAAGATCCCGAACTCGGCGTCGATGTCCCCGAAGTCGGACACCACCTGGAGCACGCCCTGCCCGGTGGCGCCGATGGCACAGGCGATGCCTACCAGCTCGTCGGCCCCGGCGGTGAGGGTGGGCGTGGGCTCGCCCCGGCTGGTGCGGTGGTTGAGCGTGCGGGACGTGGTGAACCCCAGGGCGCCGGCCTGCACGGCCTCGGCGGCCAGGCGGGCCATGGCCGCGATGTCCTCGGGCGTGGCCGGCTCGCGGGCCGCGCCCCGCTCGCCCATGACGTGGAGGCGCAGGGCGCCGTGGGGCACCTGTAGCGCCACGTCGATGTCGAACGACCGGTCGTCGAGCACGTCCATGAACTCGGGGAAGGATTGCCAGTTCCACTGCAGGCCCTCGGCCAGCACGACGCCGGGGATGTCTTCGACGCCCTCCATGAGCTCGATGAGCCGGTCGTGGTCCTGGGGGTGGACCGGTGCGAAGCCGACGCCGCAGTTGCCCACCACCACCGTGGTCACGCCGTGCCAGGACGACGGGATCATGCGCTCGCCCCACGAGGCCTGCCCGTCGTAGTGGGCGTGGATGTCGACGAAGCCGGGCGTGACCAGCAGGCCGTCGGCGTCGATGGTGCGGGTGGCGGTGCCGCCGACGCGGCCCACCTCGGTGACCACGCCGTCGCGGATGGCCACGTCGGCGGGGCGGGCGGGGCCGCCCGTGCCGTCGAGGACGGTGCCGCCCCGGATGATCAGGTCGTGCTCACTCATCGGCGTTCTCACTCTCGCAGTGCGGGAAGCAGTTCGGTGGTGATCAGGGTGGCGGCCGTGCGAGCTTCGTCGCGGTCGGCGCCGAAGCTCGCCCCCGTGAGGACGAAGCGGTCGATGCCGAGCGCGGCCAGGCCGTGCAACCGCTCGGCGCAGGCCTCGGGCGGGCCGACCACGGCGAAGCGGTCGACGAAGCCGGGCGAGAGCGGCTCGGTGTGGGCCGCCCGGTTGGACAGGTGCTCGTGGCTGTCGTAGCGGCGGCCCACTTCGGCCACCACGTCGCGGTCGGCCCCGGCCAACCCCGCTCCGGTGGAGCCGGGCATGGAGGAGAAGTGGGCGAAGGCGGCCACGCCTCCGGCGATGAGGCCGCGGGCCACGTCGAGGTCGGGATGGCAGCCCACGTTGACGTAGCTGCCTATGGACAGGGCGCCCGGCTCGCGCCCGGCGTCCGCCGCGGCCTTGCGGGCCAGATCGATGGCCCACGCCATGCGGTCGGGGTCGGCGCCGACGCCGAGCGTGATGCGCTCGGCCAGCCGGCCGGCCAGCTCGATCATGCGGGGTCCGGAGCAGGCGATGTCGAGGGGGACCTTGGGCTGGCGGGCCCGCTCCAGCCAGCGCAGGCGGCTGGGGAAGCCGTCGCAGTCGACCGTGCCCCCGGCCAGGTAGGTCTGCAGGTCGGCGGCCAGGGCGCCGAAGCGGTCGACCGGCATGGGCTCGAGCCCGAGGTGGAACAGCGCGGTGTCACCCCGCCCGATGCCCAGCACGAAGCGCCCGCCCGAGGTCTCCTGCACGGTGGCGGCCACGGTGGCGAGGGCGGCGGGGTGGCGGGTGTGGGCGTTGGTGACCCCCGTGGCGAACCGCAGCGTGGAGGTGGCCTCGGCGGCCAGGGCGATGGCCACGAACGGATCGCCCACCAGGTTCTGCGAGTCCGTGAACGTGACGCCGTCCCAGCCCTGCTCCTCGGCCCGCCGGGCCTGGGCGACCGCGGTGCCCGTCTCGGGGATCCGCATGGTCCACAGCTCCATGATCCGACCATATAATTGAACGGTGTTCGAATCAAACGCTGTTCAAAAGTCCACCACCACGAAGTGGGGGGACCGAGAGCAGCGGCGCACGGACATCCTGGACGCCGCCCGGGCCCTGATCGCCGAGCGTGGCTACCTGGCGTTGAACATGCGCGACCTGGCCGCCGGCGCGGGTGTCAGCCCGGCCACGCTGTACTCCTACTTCGCCACCAAGGAAGTCCTGTTCGCCACGCTGTACGCGGAGGCCATCCGGGCCCACACGGAGGCGTACCGCCCGGTGGCGGAGGCCGGGCACGACCTGGTCACGCTGTTGCGGAAAGTGATCGAGGGCTACCTGCCGCTGTTCCAGATCTACGGGCGGCACTTCACGTTGTGGTCCGAGCTTCGCCGTGACGCCGACGCCCGCTCGGCCCGCGTGCCCAAGGACCTCGTGGCCGAGCTCCGGGCCGCCACGGTCGAGCACAACCGCCTGCTGATGGACAGCATCCGCGCCGCCGCCGGGCGCGACGGGCGCCGGGTGGTGAGCGACCGGGCGGTGGCCAGCTTCGTGTGGTGCATGCTCAACGGCCTCGGCGACCATTTCGCCAGCGAGCGCCGCGCCCTCGACCGCTACCCGGCCGCGACGCTGATCGAGTTCTCGGCCGAGCGCCTGGCCGTCGCCATCTCCGAGCCCGCGGGGTAGACCTACCCGCATGGCCGATCTCCCCGGCGTCGACCGTCCGCTCACCATCGTGGCCGTGGGAGCCCACCCCGACCCGTTCGACATGCCCTACCAGGCGGGCGGGACGCTGGCGAAGTACGCCAAGCGGGGCCACAACGTGGTCACCGTGTCGGCCGCGTTCGAGGACGAGTGGGCCGACGAGGTGCGGGGCATCGCCGCCCGGCTGGGGGCGAGCCAGGAGTGGCTCGACTTCGAGGAGGGCGCCATCTTCGACGACCCCTCGCACACCCAGCGGATCATGGACCTGCTGCGCCGGCACAAGGCCGACGTGGTCATCACTCACCAGCCGACCGACTACCACCCCGACCACCGGGCGCTGTCCCGCGGCGTGCTGGCGGCCGCGCTGCTGGCCCGGGTGGACGAGATCCGCTCCGACCACGAGCCCCACAAGATCGGCAACCTCTTCTACTCCGAGACGACCAGCGGGTTGAACTCCCAGGGCTCGATCTACGTGGACGTGGACGAGACCTGGGAGCTCAAGATCGAGGCGCTGCGCCTGCATGCCGGCCTGTCCGAGCGTCGGGGCGTCGCCCACCTGGAGTCGATCGAGCACCTCATCGAGCGCGAGATCGCCACCATGCGCTTCCGGGGCCTGCAGGTGGAGCGCGAGTACTGCGAGGTGTTCCTGCCCGCGGTCAACTACCGCGTGACCTGGGCGCACGAGCTGCTGCCGCTCGCCACCCTGCCGCCTATCGAGGAGTGAGGCGCTCGATCCACTCGGCGGCCACCGCCCCCGCCTCCACCACCGAGCGGGCCTGGCCCCGGGTCGTGTGCTTCGCGAACCGGATGGCGCCGAGCTGGTCCTCGGCCCACGCTCGGGCGGCTGCCAGCCGGGCGGCCTCGTCGCCGTAGGTAGGACCCGCTGCGTCGGTGGCCACGGCTCCAGCCAGCTCGGCCGTCTCCTCGGCCGCGCCCAGGCGGGCCAGCAGGACCACGAGGTTCCGTAGCGTGGTGACCAGGAACGAGACGGTCGTCTCCCGCCGCCAGTGGTCGACCACCCGGCCGAAGGCGGCCAGCGCCGCCTCGGGCTCGCCGGTGCGGGCCTGGAGCGACGATGCCGAGACGCGGGCCACCCCGGCCAGGTAGCGGTTGCCGGCGGTGTCGGCCCGCTCGATCGCGCGGTCGAGGTGGGCCAGCGCGGCCGGCGGGTCCCGATCGAGGATGCACTCGCCGCGGGTGTAGGCCAGCCACCCCTGCTCGGAGGGCGACAGGCTCGCCTCGTCCCACTTCGCGGCCCAGCGCTCGAGGGTGGCGAGGGCCTCGTCGTGGCGTCCGGCATAGGCCAGGGCCATGGCGAGGTTCGAGGCTGCGCCCACCTGGGCATAGGGGTCGGGGCCGAGCTCGGCTGCGGCCATGGTCCGGGCGGACAGCTCGGCGCAGGCGTCGAGCCGCCCGCTGAACAGCGCGATGTCGGCCAGCACGTACAGCCCGAAGGTCGTCTGGGCCGTGTCGCCCGCCCAGTCGACGGCCCGGCGGGCCAGCGCCTCGCCGCCGGCCAGATCGCCGCCGTTGACCGCCCGCTGGGCGGCCGAGGCCAGCGCCACCGCCGCGGTGGGGGACTCCGTCAGGTCTCCGGCCCGGGCCGCCAGGTCCCCGGCCCAGGCCAGCGGCTCCTCCCGCAGCCGGGACTGGGCGAACACGTGGAGCGCGGCCGACTGGCGCACGGCCAGGTCGAGGTCGTGGGCCAGTGCCCAGCGGTGGGCGCGGCGCAGCTCGTCGCCCAGCTCGTCCAGGCGGGCGTGGGCCGCGGGCTCGTCCGGCGTGCGCAGGTCGGCGTCGGCGGCTTCGGCCGCCTCGGTGATGTAGCGGGCATGGACCGCGGCCAGGTGGGCGGCCCGGTCTCCGGGCGCGGCGGCCAGGCGGCGCCGCGCGTGTCCCCGCACGGTGGCCAGCATGCCGAAGCGCATGCCGTGGGTCCGGGGCTCGGTCAGGACCAGCGAGCGTTCGGCCAGCCGGCCCAGCAGGTCGAGCGTGTCCGCCCGGCCCACCACGGCCTCGACGTCCGCCGGCCGGACGAAGCCCGCGAACGTGCCCAGGTCGGCCAGCATGGCGCGCTCGTCCCCGTCCAGCAGCGCCTCGGACCAGGCCACCACCGCGCCCAGCGTGTGGTGCCGGGGCTCGTCGGTGCGCCGGGGCGAGACCAGCACGTCGAGCGGCGCCAGCTCCCCGTCGATCTGATCCGCCACCAGGGCCGGGCCGACGGTGGCGGCGCGGGCCGCGGCCATCTCGATCGCGAGCGGCAGGCCGTCGAGCCGGCGCACGATCCGCGCGACCGTGGGGTCGTCCTCGGCGGCGCGAGGCCCGCCCGCACCCCGCAGCCGGTCCGCGAACAGTCGCTGGGCCGCCGGGCGGTCGCCGTCGACCCCCAGCGGCGGCACGGGCCAGACGTGCTCACCGTCGACGCCCAGCCGTTCCCGGCTCGTGGCCAGGACCCGCACCTCGGGGCCGCCGGTCACCAGCGTGTGGACCACGCGGGCGGCCTCGTCCACGACGTGCTCGCAGTTGTCCACCACCACCAGCAGGTCGAGCGCCCCGGCCCGGGCCAGCGCCTCGCTCACCGAGCCGCCGGTCACCGCCAGGCCGAGGGCGTCGGCTACCACCCCGGCCACCGCGCCGGGCTCGTCCACCCGGCTGAGCAGCACCAGCCGCGCGCCGGACTGGTGCGCGCCGGCCGCATCGGCCGCCACCGCCAGGGCCAGGCGCGACTTGCCCACCCCGCCGGGCCCGGTGAGGGTCACCACCCGGGCCTCCGCCAGCAGCCGGACCACCGCGGCCACGGCTTCGCGCCGCCCGACGAGGGACGACGCGGGCACCGGCAGCCGCCTCGGCTCCAGCGCGGGCGGGCCGCCGGCCAGCGCCTCGACCTCGGCCCGGCGCAGGTCGTCACCGGGGACCAGGCCGGCCTCCGCCAGCGCACCCACTGCCCGCTGGTAGCTGCGCAGCGCCTCCGGCGCGCGGTCCGCGGCCCGCAGCGCGTCCACCAGCACCACCCAGGCGCCCTCGGCCACCGGCTCGGCCGCCACGATCTCTTCCGCCGCGGCGGCGGCCTGCGAGGCCTGGCCCGCGCCCAGGAGGGCGCGGGCGTGGGCGACCTGGGCGTGCCGGCGGGTCTCGTCCAGCCGCACCGCGGGCGGGCGCAGCACCGGGTTGGCGGCCAGGTCGCCGAACGCCGGTCCCCGCCACAGGTCCAGCGCCTCGCGCCAGCGCGCCGCGGCCTCGCCGGGGCGGGCCCCAGCGGTGTCGGCCCGGCGCACCAGGTCGTCGAACTCGTCGGCGTCGACCCCGCCGGCCACATCCAGCACGTAGCCCCCGGGGTGGCCGGACAGGCCGTCGCCCACCACCCGGCGCAGGCGGGACACGTAGGCGCGCAGAGACTCCGTGGCGGTGCGGGGCGGGCCGTCGGGCCAGAGCGCGTCGATCAGCCGGTCGGGCGCCACCACCGCGCCGGCCTGGGAGGCCAGCACCGCCAGCACGATCCGCTGGCTGCGACTCCCGATCGTGACCACGGCGCCGTCGTCGCCCACGACGTCGACCGTGCCGAGCACACGCACCCGCACGGCCGAGATGCTAGGTGACCACCTCGCTAGCTCCCTGCTATGCCGCTGCAATCGGCCCGTGGCGTGATGGCACGATGACCTCGATCGACACCACCCTTGCCGCGTCCCCCGAGCCGTCCGAGGAGGCGGAGGCGTTCGCCGAGCAGGTGTTCGCCGCCGTCCTCGCCGCCCAGCGCATCCAGGCCATCGACCTCGGCGATCGGCTGGGCTGGTACCGGGCCCTGGCCGCCGCCGGTCCGCTCACCGCGGCCGAGTTGGCCGCCCGGACCGGCAGCCACGCCCGCTACGCCCGCGAGTGGCTGGAACACCAGGCCGTGTGCGGCTACGTGACGGTGGACGACGCCGCGGCCGCGCCCGACGAGCGCCGCTTCTCGCTGCCCGCGGCCCACGCCGCGGTGCTGGCCGATCCCGACAGCCTCGTACACCTCGCCCCGCTGGCCCGCTTCGTGGGCGCCTGCGGGCTGCAGCTCGACCGCATGGCCGAGGCCTACCGCACCGGCGGCGGCGTGAGCTGGGCCGAGCTGGGCGACGACGCCCGGCGAGCGCAGGCCGCCGCCAACCGGCCGCTGTTCCTGCACCGGCTGGGCCAGGAGCTGCTGCCGTCGGCCCCCGACCTGCATGCCTTCCTCGGCGACGCCCGGCGCATCGCCGACGTGGGCTGCGGCTTCGGCTGGTCCTCGATCGGCCTGGCCCGGACCTACCCGGGCGCGGCGGTTGACGGCTACGACGTGGACGGGCCGTCCGTGGCGGCGGCCCGCGCCAACGCCTCGGCCGAGGGGCTGGACCACCGGGTCCGCTTCCACCTGGCCGACGCCGGCGACGCCTCGGGCCTGCTCGAGGACGCCTACGACGCGGTGTTCGCCTTCGAGTGCGTGCACGACCTTCCCGACCCGGTGGCGGTGTTGTCGGCCATGCGGGAGATGGTGGCCGAGGGCGGCGCGGTCATCGTCATGGACGAACGCGTCGAGGACCGCTTCGCGGCCCCGGCCGGCGAGGTCGAGCAGCTGATGTACGGCTACTCGATCATGTGCTGCCTGGGCGACTGCATGTCGCACCAGCCCTCGGCCGAGACCGGCACGGTGATGCGCGCCGAGACGCTGACCCGCTACGCGCGGCGAGCCGGGTTCGAGGCGGTCGAGGTGCTGCCCATCGAGGACGACTTCTTCCGCTTCTACCGGCTGTCGGCCGGGTAGGAGCCCGACCAGTCGTCCCCGTAGGTCCAGTCGGGCTGCTTGGTGCGGCGTCCCTCGTCGACGGTGACCTCCCCGTCGGCGAGGGCCGTCACCTCGGCCACGAGGCGGGGCTCGACCGGTTCGTCCAGCCGGCCGGCCCGGCGGACGATCTCGTCCAGCCAGCCGTCCACGATGGCGCCGACCACGGCCTGCTGCTGGCGGGCCAGGTTGCAGCGAGCGTTGTCGCCCACGGTGGTGAGGGCCTTGGCCAGGACGTCGAGGTCCTCGGCGCCGCCGTCGCCTCGGCACAGAGCCTCCAGGGCGCCGGCGATGGCCAGCCCGTCGGCCTTGCACGGCGTGCACTGGCCGCATGACTCCACGGCCAGGAAGCGGGCCGCCCCCGCGGCCACCGCGGTCATGTCGGTCCCCTGGCCGAGCACCATCAGGCTGGCGGTGCCGAGGCCGCTGCCCGCGGCCTCCATGTCCTCGTAGGTGAGCCGCGTGGTCAGCAGGGCCGCGGGCAGTGGGGCGGCCGACACGCCGGTGAGCACGGCCTTGACCGGCTGCTCGGTGGCGGTGCCTCCGCCGATCTCGTCGATGGCCTGCCGGACGGTGGTCCCCATCGCCACCTCGCCCACGCCGGGACGGCGGACGTCGCCGGTCACCGTGCACACGATGGTCCCCGGCGAGTCGGGAGTGCCGAGCTCGCGGAACCAGGCCGCCCCCCGGCCCACGATGTGGGTGACGTGCGCCAGCGTCTCCACGTTGTCGACCAGGGCCGGGGGCGCCAGGGTCTCGGGACCGGGGCCGGCCATCCCCACGGTGCCCACCTCCACCACCTCGACCACGCCGCGGCGGTAGGGCGGGGCGATTCGGGGGAAGGGCGGACGCCCGTCCACCACCTCCAGCAGCGCGGTCTCCTCGCCGAACAAGTACTCGGACGGCCCGGTGATGACACTGACGGGCACGCCGCCGGTCATCCCCGCCTGCTCCATCTCCTTGATCGCCGCGGCTACCCGGCCCTCCTCGCCCGGCTTCAGGGCGACGACCACGTCGGCCGCCCCCACCGCGAGGGCCGAGATGAGCGCCCCTTCCAGCACCGAGTAGGGATCGGTGCGCAGCAGGGCCCGGTCCTTGTACGTGCCGGGCTCGCCCTCGGCGCCGTTGACCACCACGGTGGTGGGCAGCTCGGGCGACCGGTTGGCGGCGATAGTGCGCCACTTGGCCCCGGTGGGGAACCCGGCCCCGCCGCGGCCGCGCAGGCCCGCGGCCTCCACCTCGGCGATGACGGTGTCGGCGCCGATGCGGCGGGCGGCGTCGAGCGCCAGCCCACCGCCGGCGCGCTGGTACTCCTGCAGGCTGGCCACCGGTGCGGCCGGCAGGACGCGGTGGACCAGGCTCACTCGACGTGCTCGCCCAGGGATTCGCCCTCGTGGGAGAGGCCCTCGTCCTCGAGCTCGCCCTCGATGGCCTCGCGCCGCGTCACCGGATCGGGGTTCTCCTCCGACACCTCGGCCGCGATCTCCTCGGCCCGCTTCCGCTTCGGGTTGTCGTGCTGATCGGACACGTCCCAGGGATACCCGCAGGACCCCGTCCGGGATACCCGCCCGCTGGGTCGCCGGCGCCCGCCGCCGCTACGGTGCCCGTGGCCATGTCGGATCCGACCCCGCCGCCTCCGCCGCCTCCGCCGCCGGCTCCGGCCGAGGTCCCGGAGAGCTGGCCGTCGGACCCCCGATCGCTGTTCGAGGCCGAATGGCCGAGGTCCCAGCCCTGGCGCTGGGTCATCGCCGGTGTGGCCGGTGTCCTGGTGGTGGCCCTGCTGGCCTGGACCGTCGTGGGCCACGGCGGCCGCTCGCCGCGCCCGGCCGGCGAGCGCGGGGCCGATCCGCTCGCAGGTGCGGAGCCGGACTCGGCCGAGCCGCCCACGCAGGCCGAGCTCGAGGCCGTCGTCGCCGAGATCAGCAGCTTCGTGGAGCAGGCGGAGGGCCTCACCTTCCTGGAGCCGGTGGACGTGGAGCTGGTGGGGGAGGGCGACTTCCAGGACCGCCTGCTGTCCGACTTCGACGAGGACGTGGACACCCTGCGTCAGGACGAGGTGCTGTACACGGCGCTGGGGCTGATCCCGCCGGAGCTCGACATGGTCGAGGCCATGCGCTCGCTGCTGGGGGCGGGGGTGGTCGGGTTCTACGACCCCGAGACGAAGGAGCTGGTGGTGCGGGGTGCGGGGCTCACCCCCTACGTCCGCACGACCATCGCCCACGAGCTGACCCACGCACTGGACGACCAGCACCACGATCTCGACCGGCCCGAGTACGACGACGCGCAGGACGAGATCGGGTTCGGCTTCAGCGCCGTGGTCGAGGGCAATGCCCGGCGGGTGGAGGGGGCCTACAAGGACTCGCTGAGCGACGACGATCAAGTCCGGGCCAAGGCCGAAGAGCTCGCCCTTGCCTCGAACTTCGACTTCGGGTCCATCCCGATGGTGCTGGTCCAGCTGTTGGGCGCCCCGTACGAGCTGGGCCAGCCGCTGGTGCAGCAGATCGTGGAGGACCGGGGCAACGAGGGCCTGGCCGCCGTCCTGGCCGACCCGCCGCACACCAGCGAGCAGGTGATCGACCCCGACGCCTACGAGGCGGGCGAGGC
>DASRJN010000055.1:0-2328 GCA_035649455.1 Acidimicrobiales bacterium | reverse complement strand
GGCCCGGCGCGCCGCCGCGGCGGTGGCCGTCGTCGCGGCTGCGTGGTGCCTCGTCACCATCGACGGTCGCGGCGCGGCGTACTACCGGGGCGGCCTGGTGGTGTTCGCGCTCGCGTCGATCACGCTCGTCCACCTCGCGGTGACCAACGGGCGCGGGGTGCTGGGCCGAACGCTCGCGGCGCGGCCGCTCGTCGCCCTGGGCGTCGTGAGCTACGGCGTCTACCTCTGGCACTGGCCCGTCATCGTCTACGCCACTCCAGAGCGAACCGGCCTCGACGGCATGGCGCTCGACGCGGCGCGGATCGCGGCCACGCTGGCGTTGGCGTTCGTCTCCTTCCGGTTCGTCGAGCAGCCCGTCCGCCGGGGCTTGCCGCGGGGCTGGCGCGCACCGACCGCCCTCGCGGCTGCGGCCGGCGCCGTCGCCGTGGCGGTTCTCGTGGTGACCGCCGGCACCGCGCGCGTGCCGGGCACGGACGTCGCACTGGGCGGCGAGTCCGCCACGGCGGACCCGGCCGAGAGCCTCTACCCGCCGGCCGTGTCCCCGGGCGCGCCCCGGATCCTGCTGGTCGGCGACAGCGGGCCGTTCTACCTCGGGCCCGCCCTGCTCGCCGAGGCCGAGGAGCAGGGGGCGGAAGCCGCGAGCGAGTCCGACTCGTTCTGCAGCGTCGTCGAGCCCGAGGGCGTCACCCGCTGGCCGGACGGCAACATCGTCGCCAACCCGCCGTGCCACGACGAACGGCGCGAGCGGTGGGCGGCCGCCGTCGCGCGGTTCGACCCCGACGTCGTCGTGTACTACCTCGCCTCGGTCGGGGGGATGGCCGATGCCCGCTACCAGGGCCGCTGGGTGCACGAGTGCGACCGCGGCTACGACCGCTGGATGACGGAGGAGCTCGGCCGGGACGTCGACATCCTCGGCGCCCAGGGTGCCAACGTCGTCCTGGCGACGACGCCGAGGCCGCCTTTCGTGTCTCGGGTCGGCCCCGAGGCGGAGGCCTCGCTCGCCTGCCGCCGGGCGACCTACGACGCGATCGCTGCCGCCCGGCCGGGGACGCACGTCGTCGACATGGCCAGGACCGTGCGCGAGGCGCAGGGCAGGCACGAGGAGTCGATGTTCCGCGACATCGTGCACCTCTCGGACGTCGGCGCCGCCGAAGTCGCGGCCTGGCTCGTTCCCACCGTTCTGCCTTTCGCGCGGCCCACCGCCTGACCCGCCGGCACCGGGCGCGGGTCCGGGATGCAGCCGGCCTCCCACGGTGCCACTATGCGATGCAGAGGCATCTGCTCCGCATCCCGCGGCGCTTCCGGCCTCGGGTCAGGGGATGTCGGCATGGTGGACGTGCAGGGAAGCTGCGACGCCCGGTTCGAGCCGGTACGAGGCGCCTTCGCCGAGCAGCTCGAGTCCGGCAACGAGCTGGGCGCGAGCATCGTGGTCGATGTGGACGGGCGCACGGTGGTCGACCTGTGGGGTGGCTGGTGCGACGCCGAGCACCGACGCCCGTGGACCCGCGACACCATCACCAACGTCTGGTCGACCACCAAGACCGTGACCAACCTCGCCGCGCTGGTGCTGGTCGACCGGGGCCTGCTCGACCCGTTCGCCCCGGTCGCCAAGTTCTGGCCGGAGTTCGCCGAGAACGGCAAGGACCAGATCGAGGTACGCCACGTGCTCGCGCACACCTCCGGCGTGTCCGGCTGGGACCCCCCGTTCCGCACCGAGGACATGTACGACTGGGAGCTCGCCACCAGCCGGCTCGCCGCGCAAGCTCCCTGGTGGGAACCGGGCACCGCGTCGGGCTACCACGCCCAGAACCAGGGCCACCTCGTCGGCGAGCTCGTGCGCCGCGTGACGGGCAAGCCCCTCAAGGCCTTCGTCGCCGAGGAGATCGCCGGGCCGCTCGGGGCCGACTTCCAGATCGGCGCGGTCGAGGCCGACTGGCACCGGATCGCGCCGGTCACCCCGCCCCCTCCGCTCCCGTTCGACCTCGACAGCATGGACCGCACCAGCCCGGCCTTCCGCACCTTCACCGGCCCGCCGGCCGACGCCGAGAACGCCAACACCCCGGACTGGCGCCGAGCCGACCTCGGTGCGCTCAACGGTCACGCCAATGCCCGGTCCGTCGCCCGCATCCTCTCCGTGCTCGCCCAGGACGGCACCGTCGACGGGGTGCGGCTGCTGTCGCCCGACACCATCGCGCTGATCTTCGAGGAGCAGAGCCACGGCCCCGACCTCGTCCTCGGCGTCCCGCTGCGCTTCGGCATCGGCTTCGCCCTCCCGGAGACCGAGACCGTGCCCTACATCCCCCAGGGCCGGGCCTGCTACTGGGGCGG
>DASRJN010000054.1:0-2916 GCA_035649455.1 Acidimicrobiales bacterium | reverse complement strand
CCGGTGCAGTGCCACGCCGTCGACCTGCCGTTCTTCGAGACGCTGGCCACGCTGAGGCTCCACCCCGAGACGCGGCTCTACCTGGGCCTGCTCGATCCGTCCGACGGAGAGCTCGGGGCCCGGGCCCGGATCGTGGCCGCGCAGCGGTTCGTCCACGACTTCGGGGTGGCCACCGCCTGCGGCTGGGCCCGCCACCGGCCCGGGGACGTGGCGGCGCTGATCGGGCAGCATCGGGCCGTGACCTCCGCGATCCGACCGGCGACCCCGGCGCGCCCGGGCTTCGCCTGGCCGGCCGGCTGGCAACGCGTGCCCGACGACGACTGGGCCCACCAGCCGGTGGACGCCTTCGGTGAGGCGTACGACAGCCTCGACCACCACGGCTGGTACACCAACTTGGACCCCACGGTCGAGGAGCTGTCCCACCTCCTCGACGACGGCGACATCCTCGTCGACTACTCGGGCGGGACCGGCATCCTGCTGGACCGGCTCAAGCTGCGCATGTTCGACACCCGCGCCGGTGCAGTGATCGTCGACAGCTCACCGAAGTTCCTGCGGGTGGCCATGGAGAAGTTCCGTGACGACCCCGACGTCGGGCTGCGGGTGCTCCGCTTCCTGAAGCCGGAGCGACGGCTCGAGCGGCTGCACGAGGTGCTCGGTCCCGAGCTGGTCGAGCGGGGGGTCGACGCGATCGTGTCGACCAACGCGATCCATCTCTACCCGGACCTGGCCGACACCGCCGCATCGTGGCTGCAGGCCCTGCGCCCCGGTGGCTACGTGCTGATCAACTCGGGCAACATCCGCAACCCGCGCGCTCGCCGCAACGAGTGGATCATCGACGAGACCGTCGGGGTCGTCGGCGACCTGGCCGAGGGCCTGGTGCGCAACGACCCGGCGTACGCGGCGTACCGGGCCGATCTGGACGACGGGGAACGCATGGCCGCGCACGCGGCGTACCGCGACCGCGTGTTCCTCCGGCCCCGGCCGCTGGACTTCTACATCGAGACACTGGAGCTGGCCGGTCTCAAGGTGGAGTCGGTGCGCGAGGCGAGCATCGAAGCGCGTGTGGACGAGTGGTACGAGCTGCTCCGCACCTATCACGACGCGGTGCTCGGCTGGGTGGGCGGCACCGAGAAGATCGACGGCGCCGCGCCGTCGCCCGAGGCCGTCAGTGATCGCCTGACGCTCATCCGCCATGCCATGGACGTGCTGTTCCACGGCCGGCCGAAGTTCCAGGCGTGTTGGACCTACATCACGTGTGCCAAGGGTCGGTAGTCGGGACTCACGGCTAACGTCCCGATCACGCCTGACGACGCGGGGGAGAACCGATGAAGCGGAGCACCGATCGCATCCTGACGACCCACGCGGGCAGCCTGGCCCGGCCCACCGAGCTGCTGGACACCATGAAGGAGCGGGAGAACGGGCGGCCATACGACGCCCAGCTGCTCGACCGCCAGATCCATGACGCGGTCGCCGATCGGGTGCGGCAGCAGGTCGAGAACGGTATCGACATCGTTACCGACGGCGAGATGAGCAAGGTCAGCTTCCTCGGCTACGTCAAGGACCGCCTGGGCGGCTTCGAGCCCGACATGAACACCATGCGCATGGCGCCGTCGTGGCAGCGAGAGGTCGACGACTTCCCCGAGTACTACGAGCAGTACTTCAAGAAGTACTCGTCCACCGTCACCCCGTTGCGCCGCATCATCTGCCGGGGACCCATCAGCTACGTGGGCCAGGAGCTGCTGCAGACCGACATCGACAACCTCCGGGCCGCCGCCGCGCCCTTCGACGTGGCCGACGTGTTCATGCCCTCGACCGGGCCGAGCGGGTTCGGGGCCAACGAGTACTACGCCAGCCACGAGGAGTACCTGGCGGCCGTGGCCGAGGCCATGCGGGAGGAGTACCTGGCCATCGTCGCCGCCGGGCTCATCCTCCAGATCGACGACCCGTTCCTGATCGACATGCTCAGCGATCCGAACCTGGAGCCGGCCGAGCGCGAGCGGATGGCCTGGACGCACGTCGAGGCGCTCAACCACGCCCTGCGGGGCATCCCGACGGACCAGATCCGCCACCACACGTGCTACGGCCTGAACCACGGCCCCCGGATGAACGACATCCCGCTCATCGACGTCGTGCCGTTCATGCTGGCGATCAACGCCGGGGCCCACAGCTTCGAGGTGGCCAACCCCCGCCACTACCACGAGTGGCGCATCTGGGAGGACGTGAAGCTGCCGGAGGGCAAGATCCTCGTCCCCGGCCTCATCGGGCACGCCACCAACTACGTCGAGCACCCTGACCTCGTCGCCGACTACATCATGAAGTACGCGGGCCTGGTCGGTCGCGAGAACGTCATCGCCGGCTCCGACTGCGGCTTCTCGTCGCGGGCGTCGTACTCCCCCGAGGTGCACCCGACGGTGGTCTGGCCCAAGTTCCGGGCCCTGGCCGATGGCGCGGCCCAGGCCAGCAAGCAGCTCTGGGGCTAGGGCGTGGCCTAGGCCGCGAACCGTGCGAGGTTCCGGTCCACCCACGTGGCGAACGGGGTGGGTGGGCGGCCGACGACGGCGGCCACGTCGTCGGTCAGGATCGCGTTGTGGCCTGCCCTGGCCCAGGAGGAGCCGGTGACGATCTGCTCGACCGCCGCCGGGTCCATGCCGTCGGCCCGCATCCGCTCGCCGGCGGCCGCCGGTGGCGTGTCGACCAGCTCGACCGGGCGCCCCAGCGCCGTGGCGAGGATGGCGGCCTGGTCCGGAACGCTGAGCAGCTCCGGCCCGGTCAGCGTGTAGACCCGGCCGGTGTGGTCAGGCCCCGGCGATGCCAGCACCAGGGCGGCCACCGCGGCCACGTCGTCGGGGTCGACGATGCCCTGCCTCCCGTCGCCGAGCAGGTTGGGGACCGGGACGCCGGCCCGGATGGCGTCCG
>DASRJN010000053.1:0-16274 GCA_035649455.1 Acidimicrobiales bacterium | reverse complement strand
CGATGGCACCTACCTGATCGGCGACGTCCGCCCCACCGATTACCGGGTCCTCTTCACTCCACCCGCCGGGTCCGGTCTCGCGCGCGAGTGGTTCGATGACGCCGCCAGCCGCAGTCTGGCGGCCGCCGTCACCGTCACGGGCGGACAGACCGCCGGCGGCATCGACGCACAGCTCGCGAGCATTCCTTGACACCCGTCGCCGGCTCTACGCTCGGACCCGCGCCCGATTCGTTCGCGTGCGCCGGGGCTCGCCCTCGACGGGGGGTTCTGTCGGTGCCCCTCACCCAGATCGCGCAATCCGGCCGAGTCCGGCGGCGGTCGGCAGTCACCTCGTAGGTGGGCTGAGACAACGTTGTATCCATACGTGAATGGACGCGCCGACGGTCGACCGCCGTGCCACCGACGTGCCAGTACGGCAGGTGGACCGCGCGCACTCGCGGTCACTCATCTGACCCTGACTCCGCGACGCCCTGCTCACGATCGTCGCAGCGAACGCGGCTCGTGCCGCGACCCCACTTACAAGGCAGATGTCGGGGGTTCGACTCCCTCCGCGCCCACCCTGGTCAGAGGCGGTTTTCTGGGTCTACGTTCGTCGGCCGCCAACAACGGAAACCAAACGGACCGGCGCGAAAGCAAGTACGGCGCCGACTCGTGGCAGGTCACAAACGCTTCCGTGCAGGCGCCTGGCGACTCACCGTCGAGGCTCCGCCAGACCCGATCACGGGCAAGCGCCAGCAGGTGCACCGGACCGGCGACCTACTCGGTCACGACGGCGCGGAGCACGTCCAACTTCGCGGCCCGGCGGGCGGGCCACACCGCGGCGAGCACGCCGGCGAACGCCGCGAGCACGACGATGACCACCAGTGTCGGGACAGGAAGCCGGAACGTCTCGATTCCCTCGTCTGACAGCGCGGTGACGAGCGCCCAACCGAAGAACACGCCGACGACAATGCCGAGCAACGTGCCCTGGATGGCGATGATCACCGACTCCCAGCGGATCATCGAGCGGAGCTGACTGCGGGTCATGCCGACGGCGCGCATCATGCCGAGCTCGCGTGTGCGTTCGATGATCGACAGGGCGAGCGTGTTGGCGATGCCGAGCAGGGCGATGAAGATCGCAAGTAACAGCATGACGTAGATGAGCCCGAGCAGCTGGTCGATGAACATGGTCTGGTCGGCCTCGTAGCCCGACTGATCGAGGACCTTCGCGCCGGGATACCCGTCGGCTACTTCCTCGATGGCGGCGCGCGCGGTCGGGGTGTCGACGCCGTCGGCTTTCCTCACGAACACCTGGTAGTCGTATTGGTCGTCGACGTTGGCCTCGTAGGTCTCGGTGCCGAGCAGCCAGTCGCCGGCCGGCTGCGACTCGCCGTAGATCAGCGCGACCGTCAGCTCCTGAGCACCCGTGTCCTTGAACACGACCGGCACGGTGTCGCCGATGGACAGGTTCTTGTCCTTGGCGACGTCTTCGAAGACCGCGATGGTGTCGGCGCCGAGGTCGGCGGATGAACCGGCCACGGGGTCCACGTCCACGACGTCGAACGCCTCGTCGCTCGCGGCGAGCACCTGGGTGGCGCTGCCGTCGATCTCGGCCACACCGGCGCGGATCGCGCCGGCCGCGTCAACCTCGGGCAGCTCGTTCAACGAGGCCGCGAGTTCTGGGTCCAGGCCGCCGGCGGCGAGGCCGGCCGGCGACGTGATGACGAAGTCGCCGGTGAAGGCCCGGTCGATGACGGTGCCGAAGGACGCCTTGGCCGATGCCGCGAAGATCGAGATGAAGGCGACGAGCCCGACACCGATCATTACCGCCGACGCGGTCGCCGCCGTGCGCCTCGGATTGCGCATCGCGTTCTCGCGGGCGAGCCGCCCCCTGATCCCGAACAGGCGCGGCAGCGGCCAGCCGATCGACCGGCTCAGAGGCAGGGCCACAGTCCGGCCCAGCGCCGCGACGCCGAAGAACACCAGAAGCACGCCCACGCCGACCATCAGGAATGGGCTGCCGGCCGAGCCGAACAATCCGAAGCCGAGCGCCGCGCCGCCGAGGACAAGAAGCGCACTGCCCACGATGATGCGTTGCTTCGAGCCGTACCCGGTGCTGCCCACCGCGACCTCGCGCATCGCGGCGACGGGTGGCACCTTGCCGGCCCGGCGGGCGGGGGAGATCGCGGCGACGAGGGTGACGCCGACCCCCGCGACCAGCGAGATGATGACGGTGTTGGGGGTGAGGACGATGCCCCCGCCGGGGAGCTCGAAACCGAACGCAGCGAGGAGCGTCTTGAGCCCTGCCGCCACGAGGACGCCCACACCGATCCCGACCACGGACGCGATCAGGCCGACGGCAAGCGCCTCCACGAGCACCGACACGAGCACCTGTCGCTTCTTGGCACCGAGCGCACGCAGCAGCGCGTTCTCTCGTGTGCGCTGCGCAACCGTGATGAAGAACGTGTTGAAGATGATGAAGCCACCGACGAGCAGGGCAATCGCGGCGAACACGAACATGAAGGTGTTGAAGAAGCTGAGGCCCTGTTTGATCTCGTCTTGGCTCTCCTGGGTGACCTCGTCACCGGTGACTGCTTCGGTGCCGGTGGGCAGCTCTGGAGCGATGCGCTGCACGATCTCGGTCGGCGAGATCCCGTCGTCGGCGATCACCAAGATGCCATCGAACTTGTCCGGCTCGGCGATCAGCCGCTGCGCAGCGTCCAGGGTGAACAGCACGAACGATGCACCACCGGGGGAGTCGGCATCACCGAACTGCGCGATGCCGGCAATGGTCACGTCCTGGGGCCCGCCCTTCACGAGGACCTGCGCCGTGTCACCGACCCGGTAACCCGTGTCGTCCGCGCTCTTCTTGTCGATGACCACCTCATCGTCGGCACTCGGCGGGCTGCCATCCGAGATCTCGAAGCCGTTCAGCTCCTCGGAGTCGATCCAGTTTCCGCCCAGCGTGGGCGGCCCGTTCTCCGGGTCGCCCACGGCGTCGCCGTCCTTGTCGACGAGCTGCGCGTAGCCACGGATGTCGGGCTGCGCGACATCCACCCCGTCGACGTCCGAAACAGTGTCGAGCAGCGAGGCGTCGAGCCGCCCGCGTTGTTCGATGCCTGCCGAGTCGAACGCACCCTCGGCCCGCACGACGGCGTCGGTGTCGTCATAGACATTCGAGAACAGGTCATCGAACGTCTTTTGGATGGTGTCGGTCAGGACGAGAGTCCCCGCCATGAACGCCACGCCCAGCATGACCGCGAGGGAGGTTGCGAAGAGACGAAACTTGTGGGCAACGAGGCTCTTGAATGTCGTGCGCAACACAGGTCACTCCCCGAATCGCTTGATCCGGTCGAGGACCCGCTCCGCGGTCGGCTCCTGCATCTCGTCCACGACCCGGCCGTCGGCCAGAAAGACGACCCGGTCCGCATAACCGGCTGCCGTCGGGTCGTGGGTCACCATCACGATCGTCTGGCCCATCTCGTCCACCGCCTGGCGCACGAACGAGAGCACCTCGGCGCCGGCATGGGAGTCGAGGTTTCCCGTCGGCTCGTCGGCGAAGATGATCTGCGGTCTGCTCGCCAGCGCTCGGGCGACCGCGACCCGTTGCTGCTGCCCGCCGGACAGCTCGCTCGGACGATGGTCGAGCCTGTCACCCAGGGCAACGGTCCCGATCACACCGTCGATCCAGTCGCGGTCACCTCTGCGTCCCGCCAGCGTCAGCGGGAGTGTGATGTTCTCGTACGCGTTCAGCGTCGGGATCAGGTTGAAGGCCTGGAAGATGAAGCCGACACGGTCGCGGCGCAGGACCGTCAGATGGTTGTCGTCGAGTTCGCTGAGGTCGGTGTCGCCGATGTACGCGGCGCCCGAGGTCAGCGAGTCGAGTCCCGCAATGCAATGCAACAGGGTCGACTTGCCCGAGCCGGACGGCCCCATGATCGCGCTGAACCGTGCCGTATCGAACGCGACCGTCACACCATCGAGGGCACGAACCTCCGTCGAGCCACTGCCGTACACCTTCACTGCGTCGACCGTGGCCGCCGCCACACCGTTCGCAGAGGTTCCCGCCCACGCCGAATCCGTGCTCGCCATCCCAGCCCTCCGATCGCTATCACCGCCCGACGATGGGCAGAACACTCAACGGTGACGTTGGGGTGCGATTCGACTGACTACCGCCGCGAATGACCCTACGACGCACTCGCTCGGCCTTCAATGGTGCCAACGAAGAGCGCGCACAACCGAAACTCATCGGCCTCCGTGTGCGTTCTGCGGCCGAGGGCTCACGAGGTCCCTCGGACTTGCAGGCGGCTCCTTGATGTCAGTCCCGAGCGCACACCCTGGGACAAGCGTGACCACGCGCTGCCGGCGGCCATCTCAAGCCATCTGCTGATTTGTGACGGCTCAGTTGCCGGGCGTGACGAGGCCGGTTTCGTAGGCCTGCATGACGAGTTGGGCTCGGTCGCGGGCGTTGAGCTTGGTGAGGATGCGGCTGACGTGGGTCTTGGCGGTGAACAGGCTGATGTAGAGCCGGTTGGCGATCTCCGTGTTCGACATCCCTTGGGCGACCAGTACGAGCACCTCGGATTCGCGCTCGGTGAGCTGGGTGAGCGTGCTCGACGGCCTGGCTGCGGACGAGGGTTGGGCGGCGAAGCGCTCGATGAGCCGGCGGGTCACGCTGGGGGCGAGCAGGGCTTCGCCGGCGGCGACGACGCGCACGGCGGTGAGGATGTCCTCGGGCCGCGCGTCTTTGAGGAGGAACCCACTCGCGCCGCTGCGCAACGCCTCGTAGACGTAGTCATCGAGATCGAACGTGGTCAACATGATGATCCGCACTCCGGCGAGCTCGGGATCGCCTGTGATCCGTCGGGTGGCGTCCAGCCCGTCGAGCCCGGGCATCCGGATGTCCATGAGGAAGACGTCAGGCCGCACGTGTTTGGCGACGGCGACCGCGTCGGCGCCGCTCTCGGCTTCGCCGACTAGCACGAGGTCATCTGCGTAGCTGACCATCGTGGTGAACCCGGCGCGGACGAGCGGCTGGTCGTCGGCGATGGCGACCCGGATGGTCATTGCTCGACCGTGCCGAGGGGGAGCCGGGCTGTGACACGGAAGCCGCCGTGGGGGGCTGGACCGGCGGTGAGCTTGCCGCCGTGGACCGCTGCTCGCTCCCGCATGCCGATGAGACCGTGCCCGCCGCCGGTCGCCGTCGAGGCCGTGGCGTGTCCGTCGTCGCGGACCTCCACCGTCACGTCGTGGTCGGTGTAGCGCACCAGGACCCAAGCGTGGGCCGGACCGGCGTGCTTGATCACGTTGGTGAGGGCCTCTTGGGTGATGCGGTAGGCGGCGAGACTGACCGTCGTCGGGATCGGCCGCGGCTCGCCCTCGACGCGCACGTCCACGGCGATCCCCGCTTCGGCCACCTGGGCGACGAGGCCGGCGAGATCGTCGAGCCCGGGCGCGGGGGTGACCGAGGCGGCGGCGTCATCGTCGGCGCGCAGCACGGTGAGGACCTGGCGCATCTCGTGCATCGCCGATCTCGTCGTCTCCTCCACCGCCGTCAAGGCCTTGATCGCCTCACCGGGTTGGGTGGTGGCGACGAGGCGGCCGGTGCCTGCCTGGACGGCGACCACGCTCAGCGTGTGGGCCAGGATGTCGTGCAGCTCGCGGGCGATACGCAGTCGCTCCTCGGCGACCGCCCGCCCGGCTCGCTGCTCTCGTTCGCGCTCCAGGTCCACCGCTCGCTGCTCGAGCTCGGCAACCAGCAGCCGCCGGGTCCGCACATAGTGCCCCAACAGCCAGGCACCGGCGACGACGAAAACCGACACCGGATCGGTGGCCCCTGGCGCCAACGTCGCGCCGATCCATGAGACGACTGCGGTGACGATCAACACCACACGCGAGCGCCGGTCGTCCAAGCGGGTCGCAGCCAAATAGACGATTAGCGGTACGGCGGGGGCGACGATCGGCGGGTACTCAAGGGCGGCGTACACGGTGCCGGCGGCGAGCGCGATCGCCAGAGCGGCGGCCCAGGTCCGGCGGCGGAACGCGAGCGGCGCGTTGACGATCACGACGAGCGCATAGGCCAACCCGTCGGGGTCGCGGCTACCGGCAGGCCAGTTGGCGGGGTCGCCTGAGAGGATCAGGCAGCTCACGGCGATGGCGACGATGGCGACAACCGCGTCGATGGCCGCCAGGGTCCCGGTCCGGGCTCGCAGCCGAGGACGGCTCGTCACTCCTGCGACGGTACCGAAGCGCCGTCGGTCGGTCGTCACTCTCGAGCAGTACTCGCGGTTACCGCCCGAGGATGACGCACAACCACGCGCCCGCCCGACGACTCCTCCGTTCCGCGTCCGTACCGTCGGCAGGTAGTCGGCATCGGACCCCGGTGCTGCCCAAGGAGAGGACAGCCAGCCATGTCAGTCATCGCACTCGACGGCCTCACCAAGCGCTTCGGCGACATCGTGGCCGTCGACGATCTCACCGTGCAGCTCGGGCGCGGCCGGGTCATCGGGCTCCTCGGGCCCAACGGGGCCGGCAAGACGACGACCCTGCGGCTGCTGCTCGGACTCGTCGCCCCGACCTCTGGCTCGGCCACCATCGACGGTCAGCCCTATCGAGCCCTCGATGAACCGATCCGTCGCGTCGGCGCCGTGCTCGAGGCGACGAGCTTCCACCCCGGCCGCCGGGCCCGCGACCACCTCCGCGTCCTCGCCACCACCGCCGGGATCGCGGACCAGCGCGTCGACGAGGTGCTCGCCGAGGTCGGCTTGGAACGCGCCGCCCGCCGACGAGTCGGCGGCTTCTCGCTCGGGATGCGTCAACGGCTCGGGCTCGCCGCCGCGCTCCTCGGCGATCCCGACGTCCTCGTCTTGGACGAGCCCACCAACGGCCTCGACCCCGAAGGCATCCACTGGCTGCGCGACTTCCTGCGCGCCTACGCCGCGTCGGGCCGCACCGTGCTCGTCTCCAGCCATCTGCTGGCCGAGGTGGCCCAGACCGTCGACGAGGTCGTGGTCCTGACCGGCGGCCGACTCGTCGCCCACGCCCCGCTGTCGGAGCTGCTGCGAGGTCGCACGGTCGTGCGGATCCGCACCCCCGATGCCGCCGCACTGCGGGCCGCACTTGACGCTCGCGGCATTCACGCCGAGCTGCGCGATCCGGTCACCCGGATCGGCGTCATGCTCGAGGCCGCCTCGCATCCCGCGCGGACGGCTCGCAACCACCTCCGCGTCCTCGCGACCGAGAGCGGCATCCCGGCCTCGCGCGCCGACGAGATGCTCGAGCTCGTCGACCTCGGCGACGCGGCCCGCCGCCGCTCGGGCGGCTTCTCGCTCGGCATGACCCAGCGGCTCGGGCTCGCCGCGGCGTTGCTCGGCGATCCGCGCATCCTCGTGCTCGACGAGCCCGCCAACGGCCTCGACCCCGAGGGCATCCGCTGGCTGCGCGACTTCCTGCGCGCCTACGCCGCGTCGGGACGGACCGTGCTCGTCTCGAGCCATCTGCTGGCCGAGGTGGCCCAGACCGTGGACGAGGTCGTGGTCCTGACCGGCGGCCGACTCGTCGCCCACGCCCCGCTGTCGGAGTTGCTGCGAGGTCGCACGGTCGTGCGCGTCCGCACCCCGGATGCCGCCGCGCTGCGGACCGCACTTGACGCTCGCGGCATCCACGCCGAGCTGTCAACCGCCGACCTCGTGCTCGCCCACGGCGCCACCAGCGAGGCCGTCGGGCGGGCCATCGCCGCCACCGGCCTCGTCGCCTACGAGATCTCCCAACAACACCGCGACCTGGAACAGGCCTTTCTCGACCTCACCACCACCACGACCGGAGCCCCCCAATGAAGAACCTCATCCGATCCGAGCTGCTCAAGCAGCGCACCGTCCGCCTTCCGTGGATCGCCGCCGCCACCGCCGCCATCGCCGGCGCGCTGACCGCCATCGCCATCATCACCACCGCCGGACACGCCGGCAACCCGCCCCTCGACCGTCACAGCCTCACCCAGCTCGTCCACGGGCCGTTCGCGATCGTGGCCGGTGCCGCGCTGCTACTCGGCATCCTCGGCACCGCCGGCGAGTTCCGCCACCAGACGATCACCAGCACCCTGCTCGTCGCCCCCCGCCGCGGCCGGCTCCTGACGGCCAAGGTCCTCGTCCATGCCGGGCTCGGCGCCGGTCTCGCCCTCGTCGCGTGCGCCGTAAACCTGGCGGTCTCCATCCCCTGGTTGTCATCCCATGACGTTCCGCTCGCCGGACTTACGGACGTGGCCCGGGTGGTGGCCGGAAGCGTTGCCGCCGCTGCCCTCTTCGGTGCCGCCGGCGCCGGTCTCGGCGCGTTGCTCGCCAACCAGACCGCCGCGGTCACCGTCAGCCTCGTCTGGCTGCTCGCCGTCGAAGGGCTCGTCGTCAACATCACGTCAACACCCACCCTGCACGACCAGCTACCCGGCGGTGCCCTCGGCGTCATCGCCCAGGGAGCCAGCGAGAGTGCCCACACCCCGCTGTGGGCCGCGGCCGGATGTGCCGTCGCCTACACCGGCGCGCTCGTCGCCGCCGGCACGCGGCGCCTCATCGATCGCGACGTCACGTGACGGGAGGCACCCCCATGCACACAACCACGACCGCACATCCCACAACGCGCCTGCCTCACCTTGCCCAAGGAGTGGCCGACGTGCCGGTCGAGGGCACCGATACGGAGGCGTCAGACCAGGTCAGACCCCCGTGTCAAGGTGGGCGCGAAGTTCGGTGAGTGCTTCGTCGCCGTGCGCTGCTACCGCTCACGCCGACGGCTACCCGATGCGCACCCGGCCCAGCGGTATGGGACAGTGGACCGGCGCGGCGTGTTCAGGCGGGTGTGCGCTTGGGCTTCGCGCTGCGCTGGTAGGCCCGACGACTGCGCACGTGCTCACCGGCAAGCTCGAGGCGCGCGACGTCTCTTATCAGGGGATCCCCGTCGGCGTCGGGGGCGCTCAACTGCCTCCCGCACGGGTCGGCGAGGCTGCGGGTCTCCCAAGGTTCGACGTCGTGGTAATGGGTGTAACTGCGTGGTCAGCTGGGCCAAAGTGCCGGCGGGCACGCGCTGATCGCGAGGATTCGGCGATCGGCGACTGAGCGGATCAGCGGCCATTCGGCGGGACCGTTGAACCAGCGAGAGGAGGCTTCGTCGGCGATGATGGTCGACATGGGACTGATCGATCGGCTCGGCTACCAGGTCCCGGAGGCCAACCGCTTCCAGAGGCTGGTATGGAAGGTGGCCTCGTCCCGACCGGGTGCGTGGTTCTTCGCCAAGAGCCTCCACCACATCGACCGTGTCGTGCTCCGGGTCAGCCGAGGGCGTGTGACCGTGCCCGGGGTTCTCGCTGGCCTTCCCGTGATCACCGTGGCCACGACCGGAGCGCGCACCGGGGAGCGGCGGGAGGTGCCACTGGTCGGCGTGCCGTGCGGTGACGACATTGCGGTCATCGGGACCCGGTTCGGTCAGGCCCGCACGCCTGGCTGGTACTTCAACTTGCGGGCCGAGCCCCGGGCCGAGGTCGGGTATCGGGGCCGCACGGTGCCCGTGGTGGCCCGAGAAGCCCAAGGCGACGAGCGCGACGCCGTGTGGGCGCGTGGCTGCCAGGTATACGCCGGCTACCAGGCGTATGCGCACCGGATCGATCACCGGCCGATCCACGTGATGGTCCTGGAGCCGTCCGCCGGCGGCTAATCGCCCTGGGCCCCGACGTGCCGGGCGAGGATCGGTCGAGCCGCGTGGGCTGCGCTCGGAACCACCACCCAGACGGCGCGCCCGGCCTAGCTGCGGCCCCCGGGAAGTGAGGAGATTGCGCCATTCCAGGCAATGGAAGCGGGGGCGAGCGCGGTCGTCGGATCAGGTGTCGGCCTGCGCGATCCGCGCCGCACAGATGTGTGGGGAAGCCGGGTGCGTGACCGACCATGCCATGAAGGATGAGGCGCGAGGCGCGCTTGTTCTCGAGCAGCGGGTTGCAGTCGTCGGCCGAGCCAGCTGCGAACCGGCGCCGGGGCGAGCGAGCCGACAGGAACCGGAAGACCCCACGCCACGAAGCGCAGCATGTTCAGCGGCGCGATGCCGAGCGGATCGAGCAGCACGAGCGAGGACACTCGGTCGGGACGGTACGCAGCGCCCCGGGGTGGCCGCCTGGTGTCGTCAGGCCTGGGCTGCGGCTTGCCGGTGTTCGGGTTCGATGTAGACGGGCCAGCCGGGTGAGCCGAGCTCGCGGGAGATGTTGCGGGCGGCTTCGCGGAGGTCGTCGTGGAGGCTGTCGGGTGGGGGCCACTCCGACGAGGGGATCACGACGCCGACCGCTCCCACGGCCAGCGCGGTGGCGTCGAACACGGGGGCTGCCAGGCTCGACTCGCCGAGGAGGGCCTCGTCGTGCTCGGTCGCTATGCCGGTGCGCGACACCTGCTCCAGGTCGACGCGGAGGGCCTGGGGATCGACGATGGTCTCGCCGGTCATGCTTCTCAGGCGGGTCATCGTGAGCAGTTGCGTGGCTTCCTCGGAGCGAAAGGCGAGCAGCGCCTTGCCGAGGGCGCTCGCGTGGGCGGGCATGACGAAGCCCACTTCGGGCATCTGGCGGCTGCCGTCGGGGCGTGGTTCGTGGTGGACGATGATCACGTCGCCGAGGAGCAGAACGCCGGCCCGTACCGACAGACCGCTGCGCCGGGCCAGCTCCTCGGACCATTTCAGCGTCCGGCTGCGGAACTCGAGGTTGTCGAGGTAGACGCTGCTGAGGCGCAGCACCGCGGGTCCGAGCATGTAGCGCAGCGACCCCGGCTCCTGTTCGACCATGCCGTGCGAGGCCAGCGTCTGGAGGATGCCGTGGACGGTCGAGTTGGGGAGCCCGAGCTGGGCCGCCAGGTCGCTGAGACTCAGTCGGCGCGCCCCTTGGAGCGCCAACTGGATGCGGATGGCACGGTCGACGGACTGGATCACGATGACCCCACGTGGTCGTGTCGAGCCGATCGGTTCGACTCTTCGGAAGATCTCTTGACGAAAGGCTACCAGGAGCCTACTCTCCGAATTGCGTTCGACAATGTCGAATACAGTTCGGCATATGGTAGCAGGACGCTGAAACACAAGGACACGCCGGTCTCGCCTCGGCGAGATCGGCGAGAGAGCCGGTCCAGCAGAGGGGGGCCAATGGAAGAAGCCACTACGCCGCAGAAGCTCGCGGCCGAGGTGCTGGGGACCGCGTTGCTCGTCTTCATCGGGGTCGGGTCCGTGCCCGCAACGCTCATCGTGAACGGCGACGCGCCGTTCACGATGGCCGACCTGGGCATGATCTCGCTCGCGTTCGGGACGATCGTCGTGGCCACCGTGTACGCGCTCGGTCACGTCTCCGGCAATCACATCAACCCGGCGGTGACCGTCGCGCTCGCGGCCACCGGGAAGTTTCCCTGGACGCGGGTTCCCGCATACCTGGCCGCGCAAGTGACGGGCGCGACCCTCGGCGCGCTGGCCATCGTGGGCGTGTTGGGGCCTCGAGCGCACGAAGTCGGTCTGGGGGTCGCAACGTTCAACGAAGGCTTGGGCGTCGGTTACGTGCAGGGCTTCTTCGCAGAGTTCGTGGGAACCTTCATCCTGGTCTTCGTGATCTTCGGGGTGATCCACACGAAAGCTGCGCCAGGGTTCGCCGGTGTCGCCATCGGCCTCGTCGTGTTCGCGGCGATCATCCCAGTCGCCCCTGCCACCGGGGCTGCGATCAACCCCGCCCGCGTCGTCGGACCGATGGCCGTGCTGCAGACCTTCGGCGGCACCGTGCACTGGGCCCAGCTGCCCGTCTACGTCTGCGCAGAGTTGACGGCCGGCGTCGCAGCTGGCCTCGCCTACACACTGGTGTCGCGCGGCGCCCGCCGGACGGTCGACATCCGGGCCACGGACGTGGCCGGCCCGACCCGAGCCACCGAGCCGGTGGCGTGACCACCCGATCCACGGACAGGAGGACGTCGACGATGAAGAAGCTGATCAACGACCCCGCCACCGTCGTCACCGACGCCCTCGTCGGGGTCGAGGCGGCCCACCCGGACCTCCGGGTCGACCACGAGCACAAGGTCGTCTACCGCGCTGACGCCCCGGTCAGAGGCAAGGTCGGGCTGATCTCGGGCGGTGGATCGGGTCACGAGCCCCTCCACGGAGGGTTCGTGGGCCTGGGGATGCTGGACGCGGCATGCCCGGGCGAGGTGTTCACGTCCCCGACGCCCGACCAGATGCTCAACGCGACGACGACGGTCGACAGTGGCGCCGGAGTTCTCCACATCGTGAAGAACTACACGGGGGACGTCATGAACTTCGAGATGGCTGCCGAGATGGCAGCCGAGGCCGGCGCAAAGGTCGAGTCGGTCGTCACCAACGACGACGTCGCCGTCGAGGACAGCACCTACACCGCGGGCCGCCGGGGCGTGGGCGTGACCGTCCTGGTCGAGAAGATCTGCGGCGCAGGCGCGGAGACGGGTCGGGACCTGGCGGCGGTCGCCGCTCTCGGTCGGAAGGTCAACGCGTGGGGGCGCAGCATGGGCATGGCCCTCACGTCCTGCACGGTCCCTGCGGCCGGCAAGCCCACCTTCGAGCTCACCGAGACCGAGATGGAGATCGGCATCGGGATCCACGGTGAGCCCGGGAGGTACCGCGAGCCACTGGGACCGGCTGCCGCCGTCGCCGAGCGTCTCGTCGACCCGATCGTGCAGGACTTGCCCTACCGCGCCGGCGATGCCGTCCTGGCGTTCGTCAACGGAATGGGCGGTACGCCGTTGGTCGAGCTGTACGTGGTGTTCGCCGAGGTCAAGCGGATCCTCGACGGCCACGGGATCGCGATCGCCCGGTCGCTCGTCGGCCCCTACATCACCTCGCTGGATATGGCGGGCTGTTCGATCACCCTCTTGAAGCTCGACGACGAGCTGACCACGCTGTGGGATGCGCCTGTCAAGACCCCGGCGTTGCGATGGGGAGTGTGAGTTGGATGACTGCCGACGTCGTAACCATCGGGCAGATGGAGGAGTGGGTCAGAGCCTTCGCCGATCTGATCGCGACCCACAAGGCACTCCTGACCGACCTCGACGCCGACATCGGCGACGCCGACCACGGGATCAACATGGATCGGGGGATGCAGGCCGTGGTCGCCAAGCTCGAGGCGACCCGGGAGGGAACCGCCGGAGGGTTGTTCAAGCTGGTCGGCATGACGCTGGTGAGCACGGTCGGCGGCGCCAGCGGTCCGCTCTACGGCACCTTCTTCCTGCGCCTTGGTGCGGCTTGCGGCCCGGTCGCCGAGCTCGCGCCCCAGGACCTAGCGAAGGCGCTGCGCGCGGGTAACGAGGGTCTCGTGGCACGGGGACGGCCCGAACTGGGCGACAAGACCATGTTCGATGCCCTGCACCCGGCGCTAGAGGCGCTCGACGGCGCGCTCGGCGAGGACGGGAGCACCGCCGCCGCGTTCGCTGCAGCCTCGCAGGCGGCTGACCGCGGCCGCGACGCGACCATCCCGATGGTGGCGCGCAAGGGCCGGGCCAGCTATCTCGGCGAGCGCAGTGCCGGCCACCAGGACCCGGGCGCCACCTCGGCGGCGCTCTTGGTCCAGGCTGCGGCTGCGGCATTCGCCGGCAGGCCATGAGCCCCGCAGACACTCCCCACCCGGGCACCGTCAGCGCCACGGTCGGGATCGTGGTCGTGTCGCACAGCCGCCACCTGGCCGAATCGGCGGTGGATCTGGCCCTCCAGATGGTCCGGGGTGCGCCGCCGCCGATCGCCATCGCCGCAGGGCTTGATGACGGCGTGCTCGGCACCGACGCGGTCCGCGTACGAGAGGCCATCGATGAGGTCGCGTCCGCGGCGGGCGTCCTGGTCATCATGGACCTCGGGAGCGCCGTCCTCAGCGCGGAGCTGGCCCTCGACCTCGGCAGCGGCGCGTCCGAGACGCGCGTCGTGCTCTCGGCGGCGCCGCTGGTCGAGGGGCTCGTCGCGGCCGTCGTCCTCGCGGCCGCGGGCGCCGACCTCGACGAGGTGGTCACTGACGCCCGGCGAGCGGGCGAGATCAAGGCCACGCTGCTCGGCTCCGGCTCGGCGCCAGCCGGGGAGCGGGTGGAGCCCGGCGCCCAGACCGCGCCAGCTGCGAGGATCGAGCTGGCGCTGCGCAACCAGCACGGGCTACATGCCCGACCCGCGTCCCGCCTCGTCGACACCATTCGACGCTTCGACGCCGAGGTGATCGTGCGCAATGTCACGACGGGCGGCCCGCAGGTCAACGGCCGCAGCGTGAGTGCGCTGTCTACCCTCGGGGCGCTGAGGGGCCATCACATCGAGGTAGAGGCATCCGGCCGCCATGCGCGCGAGGCCCTCACCGCGGTCGCCGCCATCGTGGGGCGCAACTTCGACGAGGACGTCCGGCCCGCGCCGCCGGACATCGCCCGCCCTGCCGCACCCATCTCCGGCCCGGTGGCGGCCTCCCCCGGGATAGGCGTCGGGCCGAAGCTCTCGCTCATCACGACCGCTCTCGAGATCGACGATCGCCCGGCGGGGAAGCCGGACGTAGAGCGAGGCCGGCTTATCGCCGCCCTCACACGCACCCGCACAGAGCTTGGCGACACCCGCGACCACGTGGCCCATGCGGTGGGAGAGCATGACGCCGCGATCTTCGACGCGCAGCTGCTCCTCCTCGAGGATGACGATCTCGTCGGTGCCGCCGTCCGGCTCATCGAGCAGGAGGGTGCTGCGGCAGATCGGGCGTGGCGCCGGGCGGTCGACGTGCTCGACGGGCGCTTCAAGGCCCTCGCCGACCCCTACCTGCGGGCGAGGGCCCAAGACGTGCGCAGCGTCGGGGACCAGGTGCTGGCCCACCTACTCGGCATCGAGTTCGGCGGCGACGCAGTGAAGGGCGTCGTGGTGACCGCCGATCTGACGCCGGCCCAGGCAGCCCGCCTCGACCCCGCACACGTCGACGGTATCGTCACCGCCTACGGCAGCCCCGTGTCGCACGGCGCCATCCTGGCCAGATCGCTCGGCATCCCGGCGGTGGTCGCCGCCGGCGAGGCCGTGTTGACCGTTCCCGACGGAACGGTGCTCGTCGTCGACGGCACCACGGGCGCCGTCATCGTCGATCCGTCCCCAGAGACGCTCACCGACTACCTCGATCGCGCCACCGCCCAGCGACGCCAGGCCGAGACGCTGATCGCGACCGCGGCCGACCCGGCCGTCACGACCGACGGGCTGGTCGTGGAGGTGACCGCGAACATCGCTTCTGTCGACGACGCCCTCGCCGCCATGCGCAACGGCGCCGACGCGATAGGGCTCCTGCGCACCGAGTTCCTGTTCCTCGACCGCCACGACGCACCCACAGAGGACGAGCAGCTGGCGGCCTACCTGGCGGTCGCCGACGCCATCGGCGACCGCCGCTTGACGGTGCGCACCCTCGACGCGGGCGGCGACAAACCGCTGCCCTACCTGCCCTCGACGAGCGAAGCGAACCCCTTCCTCGGGCGCCGGGGCATCCGGCTCAGCCTCCACCACGTCACGCTGTTCAAGCACCAGCTGCGTGCGCTCGTCCGCACCGGGCTGGAGCACCCCGTGACCGTGCTGTTCCCGATGGTCACCACGCTCGACGAGCTCAAGACGGCCAGGCGCCTACTGGCCGAAGCCGCAGCCGAGGTCGGTGGCCCGAGCGGCGGCCTACCCGTCGGGTTCGAGGTCGGTGTGATGATCGAGGTCCCCGCGCTCGCGCTCACGGCTCGGGCGCTTGCACCCCACGTCGACCTGTTCAGCATCGGCACGAACGACCTCGCGCAGTACACGCTGGCTGCCGAACGCGGCAACGCGGCGGTGATCCATCTAGCCGACCCACTCCACCCTGCGGTGCTGCGCCTCATCGCTGCAGTCACCGAAGCGGCCGGAGCACGCGTCCGGGTCGCGTTGTGCGGTGAGATCGGCAGCGAGGCCGCGGCAGCTCCGCTACTCGTCGGGTTGGGCGTCCACGAGCTCAGCATGAGTCCTCCCGCCATCCCCGCGATCAAGGACGCCGTGCGCTCACTCTCCGCCACCGAAGCGCGGGCCCTCGCCCGTCGCGCCATCGACCAGTACTCAGCCGCCGGCGTGCGTGCCCTGCTCGATCCCCCACACTCCACCTGAGCTCGTCCTCGGCATGCGTGGCTTGCATTCGGGCGTTCGCGTACGCGAAACAGCGAGGGATCGGTCTGCGGCGACCCGACCCCGTCCGACCCCGTCAGTGCACGATGGGTATAGGGGTCGCGGGTCGGCACCAGGCGGTAGGACCACCCGTCCCGGAAGATCATGGCCCGGAG
>DASRJN010000052.1:0-10079 GCA_035649455.1 Acidimicrobiales bacterium | reverse complement strand
GCCTTCGGCCAGGGCACCCACTTCTGCATCGGCGCCAACCTGGCCCGGCTCGAGCTCCGCATGCTGTTCGGCGCGCTCACCGAGCGCTGGACCAACCTGCGGGTGATCACCCCGCCGGACATCGAGCCCAACATCTTCGCCGGCGCCGTTCGGCACTTCGACCTCGCGTTCGACCTGCGCTGAGCGGCCCACGCTACGACGGCACGTACGCGGGAGCCGCCGCGGCGCTCACGGTCGTGGCGACCGGCATCCGCTCCTCGGGCGGGAGCCGGGTCTCGCCCTCGATGTCGACCCGGGGGATGCGGCGGTCCAGCGAGCGGGGTAGCCACCAGTTGGCCCGGCCCATGAGCTGCAGCGCCGCCGGCACCAGCGCGAGCCGGACGATGGTGGCGTCGACGAGGATGCCGGTGGCGAAGCCGAGGCCGAACATCTTGAGCACCGGGTCGGCTCCCAGGGTGAACGACGCGAACACCGCGATCATCACCAGGGCGGCCGAGGTGATGACCCGGGCGGTGGTGGTGATCCCGGCCACGATCGACTGGGTGTTGTCGCCGGAGGCGAGGTACTCCTCGCGCACCCGGGACAGCAGGAAGACCTCGTAGTCCATGGACAGCCCGAAGAGGACCGCGAACACGAAGAAGGGCAGGAAGCCGACGATGGGCACCGACTCGTGCACGCCCAGCAGCGAGGCACCCCAGCCCTTCTGGAACACGGCCACGATGACGCCGTAGGCCGCCCCCACCGACAGCACGTTCATGGCCGCCGCCTTCAGGGGCACGACGATCGACCGGAACACCACCATCAACAGCAGGAACGACAGGCCGATCACGGCGCCCATGAACCACGGCAGCCGGTCGTTGATGCGCGCGCTGAGGTCGATGAGCATGGCGGTCTGGCCGCCCACGTGCGCCTGGGCGGGCGAGCCGTCGAGCGCGCCGGGGAGCACCGTGTCCCGCAGCCGGTGGACCAGCGCCTCGGTGGCGGCGTCCTGGGGAGCGCTGGTCGGCTCGACCTGGATCACTGCGCTGTCACCGGCCTCCGCCACCACCGGATCGCCTACGGCCGCGACGCCGGGATCGGCGACCAGCGCGGCCCGCACGGCCTCCGGCGCGGTGCTGTCGCCGGCGCGGTCGACTGCCACCAGCAGCGGGCCGTTGAACCCGGGACCGAAGGCCGACGCCAGCTGGTCGTAGCTGCGCCGCAGGGTCGACGACTCCGGCAGGGTGCCGGCGTCGGGCTGACCCAGGCGCAGGTCGAGGGCCGCGGCGGCCAGCGCCAGCAGCACCGCCACGCTGGCGATCAGGTAGACCACGGGGTGGCGGGACACGTGGCGGCTCCAACGGGCCCACCCGTGAGCGCGCCCGGCGGTGTCCACCGTGGTGGGCTCGATCCGGGGATCGCGGCCCGGCAGCCCGAACCGGTCGACGTTGTGGCCGGCGAAGCCGAGCAGCGCCGGCAAGAGCGTGATGGCGGCCAGCACCATCACCGCCACCACCAGCGCCGCCCCCACGCCGTCGAGGGTGATGTTGGCGATGCCCACGATGGCGAGGCCGAAGATGGAGATCACGACGGTCGCACCGGCGATCACCACCGCCTGGCCCGCGGTGGCGATGGCGCGGCCGGCGGCGTCCGCCACGGTCAGACCCCGGTGCAACCCGGCCCGGTGGCGGGTGATGATCAGCAGCGAGTAGTCGATGCCCACGCCCAGGCCGATGAGCGCGGCCAGGTCCTGGACGTCGCTCGGGAGGTCGACGAACGCGGCCCCCAGCCCGATGAGCAGCGACCCGGCCGCCAGCCCGACCACCGCGGTGCCGATGGGCAGCCCCATGGCGATCACCGAGCCGAACGCCAGCAGCAGGATCAGCGCCGCCGCGAGCAGGCCGACGGCTACGGACGCGTCGGGCTCGATCGCCTCGGCGGCCTGGGGCACCTCGCCGCCGTAGTCGACCTCCAGGCCCCGCTCCACCAGCGGGGCGGCGGTCGCCTGCAGCTGGTGGTACGGCCCCGAGCCCAGGTCGGGTGCGGTCTCGTCGTAGCGGACGGTCACTAGCGCGGTGGCGCCGTCGTCCGACAGCAGCTGGTCGACCCCCACCACGTGGGGCAGCGCCTCGATCCTCGCCACCGCCGCGGCCAGCACCGCGTCCCCGCCCGCCTCGTCGAGAGTGCCGGTCCCGGCGTGCACCACGACCTGGGCCGAGGATCCCGCCCGCTCCGGGAGCGTCCGCTCCAGCAGCTCGGTGGCACGCCGCGAGTCGGAGCCGGGGATGGTGCCGAACGAGTCGTCGTGGAACTCGCCTCCCGCCGCCCCGCCGGCCACTGCCAGCAGCACGGCCGCGGCCAGCCAGGCCGCGACCACCCAGCGCCGGCGCCGCACCGCGGCCCGGCCCAGCCTGTACAGAACCGTGGACACGCTCGCCATCCCCTTCGCTCGCGGATACCTACGAGCTGATGGTGCGAGCGCCAGGGCCACCCGGGCATCGGCGGATCGGCCGGTTCGCGGCCCGGCCGATCAGCCGGTCACGCGGTCATCCTTTCGGCCGGGCACCCGGCCCGTCTCGTAGGCCCACATAGCGATCTCGACCCGGTTCCGGGCCCCGAGCTTGGCCATGAGGCTGGCGATGTGTGTCTTGGTCGTGCTGAGGGCGATGTACAGCTCGCCCGCGATCTCCCGGTTGGTGCGGCCCCGGGCCACCGCCGCCAAGACCTCCTCCTCCCGCTCGGTCAGCGGCTCGACCGGCTGGGCCGCCGGGCGCGCCGGCCCCGCGCCGGCGAAGGCGCCGAGCAGGCGGGCGGTGATGCTCGGGGCGATGAGCGCGTCCCCGGCCGCGGCGGCGTGGACGGCCTGGGCCAGCATCTCGGGGCCTGCATCCTTGAGCAGGAAGCCGCGGGCCCCGGCCCGGAGCGCGGCGTACACGTACTCGTCGAGGTCGAACGTGGTCACCACCACTACGGCCATCGGGTCCGTGACCTCGGGCCCCGCCAGCGCCTCGGTGGCCTCGATGCCGTCGAGGCCGGGCATGCGGATGTCGAACAGACACACGTCGGGGCGCAGCCGCCGCGCGAGAGCGACGGCCTCCCGCCCGTCCGCGGCCTCGCCCACCACGTCGATGCCGTCCTGCGCGTCGAGGATCATCCGGAGCCCGGTGCGGACCAGCTCCTGGTCGTCCGCCACCAGGACGCGGATCGTCACGGCGCGGTGCCCGATCGGGGCAGCGTGGCCGTCACGGTCCATCCCCGATCGAGGTTGGGACCGGCGGCGCAGGTGCCGCCCAGCAGGTGGGCGCGCTCGATCATCCCGATCAGCCCGTAGCCCGAGCCGGGCCCGGACGGGACCGAGCTGGTGTCGCCGTCGTCGCTCACCTGGAGGTGCACCAGGCTGTCGTCGGCCGCCACGCTCACCTGGATCTCGGTGGCGTCGCGGGCGTGGCGGCGAGCGTTGGTCACCGACTCCTGGGCGAGGCGGTAGATCGCCGCGCCCACCGGCTCGGGGAGGTCGTCGAGGTCACCTATGAGCTGGACGTGGACCGAAGGGCCGGCGCGGTCGGCGGCCACCAGTGCGGCCAGGTCGGCGACGCGGGGGCTCGGGGCTCGCTCGGCCGGCTCGTCGCGGCGCAGCACCCGGACCATGGCCCGCATCTCGTTGAGGGTCCGGGACGCCTCGGCCTCGATCACCCGCAGCGCGTCGAGCGATGCGTCGGGGTCCGCCCCCGCGGTGGCCAGGCCGGCCTGGGCGCGGATGGCCATGGCCGACACGTGGTGGGCGACCGTGTCGTGCAGGTCGCGGGCCAGTCGCTCGCGCTCGAGCAGCTTCACCCGGTCGAGCTCGCGCACCCGCGATTCGGCGCGGAAGCGGAAGGCCACGCCCAGCGCCGCGACCGCGCTCAGGATGGCGACGCTGCTGAGGAGGGCGCCGAGCACGCCGGAGTCGTCGGAGACGACGCACAGCCCCACGCCCACGGCCAGCATGGCCCCGCCGGTGACGATCTGGCGGCCCGAGCCCCAGCGCACCAGCGAGTACGGCAGGATCAGCAGGAAGGCGGTCGCATTGAGGTCCCCCATGGGCCCCATCACCCAAGTGGCGACGCCCATGGTGAGGAAGGCGACGGCCACCGCGGCCCGGGGATGCGACCGGCGCCACAGCAGGGTCGGCGTGAGGGCCAGTCCCAGGATCATCCAGCCGACCGTGCCGGGCTCGCCGGCCCGCATCACGCCCTCGATCAGCAGTGCGACCGCGACACCACCCGCCAGGGCCCAGTCCCGCCAGGACCGCGGCGGCGGGTCAGGGGAGGCGGGCTCGTCCCATACGGAGCGCAGCAGCGCCTGCACATCCCCCATGTTACGGGCCGGAGCGAGGCGGCGGATCCGCCAAAAGAAGGAGAGCCGGTCAGCTCAACAGGTGGAGCGCGAGGAACGCCTCGCTCGCCTGGTACTCGGCCGGGGGGATCTCCACGTGGCGTCCGGGGTTGGCGTGCAGCGTCTTGGTGGCCGAGCCGAACAGGCCGAACAGCGCCATGGCGTACTCCCGCCCGGCGACCTCGTCGTCCCATTGCACGAGGAACAGCAGCGGCACCGTGATCCGGCGGGCTTCGTCGTCGTAGCCCGCGAGCCTCGGCCCCGGCGCCCAGCCGAACAGCCCCAGGACGGCGGCGCGGATGCGAGGCTCGGCGGCCACCAGCGGCACGCCGTAGCGGGTCCCCATGGACACGCCCCAGTAGCCCACCGGACCGGCGCCCACGTCGTCCTGCGCCTGGAGGGCGTCGAGCGCGGCGGTCCAGTCACCGATGGCGCGCTGGGAGGCCGCCTGGTGACCCTGCTCGGCCCGCATGCGCTCACGCATCCGGCGCCGGCGGTCCTCGCGCGACAGGCCGCGCTCCTCGTCGGACATGCGGTCGCCGTGGTGCGGCAGGTCGATGGCGGCCGCGGCGATGCCGTGGTGGCGGACCAGCCGCCGGGCCAGAGCCGTGATGTTCGGGACCCGCTTGTGCTGCGTGCCGCCGTGGCCGAGCAGCACCAGCGGGCGGGGCCCGGTCGTGGCCGGCTCCTCGGGCGTCCACAGCACACCCGGCACGGCGTCGCGAGCGCCCTCCACGGTGAAGTCGCGCTCGGTGACCCCCCGCTCCGTCTTCTGGCTCGTGAGCTGCATGGCTACCCCACTCCCATCCCCTCCGCTTACCCCGAGTAGATTACGGCTGTGACGGAGGCCACACCGCCCGAAACCGCCGCGGAATCCCGGCCGTTGCCGCTGACGGGCCTGCGGGTGCTCGACCTGGGGCGCATCTACCAGGGACCATGGTGCGGCACGCTGCTGGCACTGGCGGGCGCGACGGTGCTCAAGATCGAGGCTCCCGGGGGCGAGCCGGCACGCGGCCCCGCCGGGGGAACCACCGTGCCGTTCGCCCTGGTCAACTCCAACAAGTACGCGGTGACCCTCGACCTCAAGTCGCGCCGGGGCCGCGAGCTGTTCCTCGACCTGGTGCGCGGGGCCGACGTGGTGGTCGAGAACTTCGGGCCCGGCGTCATGGAGCGCCTCGGCCTGGGACCCGAGCGGCTGCTGGAGGCCAACCCTCGCCTGGTCTATGGCGGAGCCACCGCCTACGGCATCGACGGGCCCGACCGCGACCGGCTGGGCATGGACGTCACCCTCCAGGCCTACTCGGGGGTCATGAGCGTCACCGGCCACGTGGGCACGCCCCCGGTCAAGGCGGGTGTCGCCTTCGTCGACTTCCTCGGGGCCGCCAACCTCTACGCCGGCATCATGACCGCGCTCTACGAGCGCGAGCGCACCGGCCGGGGCCGCATCGTCGACATCGCCATGATCGACACCATCTTCCCGACGCTCGCCTCCAACCTGGCCTCGTACTACCGGGACGGCACCACCCCCCAGACCGGCAACGGCCACGGCGGCGCCGGGCTGGCGCCCTACAACGTGTACCCGGCGGCCGACGGCTACCTGGCCCTCATCGTGCTCACGCAGCGGCACTGGCAGGGCCTGTGCGAGGCCATGGGCCGGCCCGAGCTGGCCGACGACGAGCGCTTCCGCAGCAACGGCCGGCGCTACCACAACATCGACGAGCTGGAGGCCGAGATCACCGCCTGGAGCTCCGCCCGGGCGCGTGACGAGGTGGTAGCCGCCCTGGAGGCGGTCCGGGTGCCAGTCGCCGCGGTGCGGCGGGTGCCGGAGCTGGTGGAGGACCCGCACCTGCACGAGCGGGGCGCGGTGCGCCGGGTCGACCACCCGGCCCTGGGAGAGATGGTCGTGCCCCACAGCCCGCTGCGGTTCCGCGGCAGCGAGCCGCTGCCCCTGTCCCCCAGCCCCGCGCTGGGCCAGGACAACCGCCTGATCTATGGCGAGTGGCTCGGCCTCGACGCCGAGGAGATCGAGCGGCTGGCGGCCGACGGGGTGCTGTAGGTGATCGACCCGGCGGGCTTCGCGCTGGCCGAGGAGGTCGAGGACCTGCGCGACGCGGCCGCCCACTTCGCCCGCGACGTGCTGGCGCCCGCGGCCCGCGACCACGAGCGGGTCGGCCGCTGGCCCGAAACGGTACAGGCCGTGGTCGGCGGCTTCGGCGACGACCTGGACCGGTGCCACGCCCGGGTCGTGCTGCTGGAGACGCTGGCCGCGGGCGACGCCGGCGGTCTGCCGGCGGTCGACCGCCCCGGCCCCGCGGGTGGTGCCGTCGACGCTTGCCCCGACCGCTCGCTGGCCGCCGCCGCCACCGACGCGGTGCTGCTGGTGGCGGGCGACGGCGAGGCTCCGGAGCGGGTGGCGTGGGCGCCGGGCTGGCCGCCCCGGCGGCGGGCGTGGGTGTCTTCGGGCGACCGCCTGCGCCTGGTCGAAGCTGCGGGCGAGCCGGAGCCGGTGGAGGCGCTCGCCTTCGCGGCGTCGGGGGGCGTCTCGCTCGACCTGGCCGCGGCCCGGGTGCTGGGCGACTGGGCGCTGCCGGTGGGTGGCGGCCTGGCGGTGAGGGGCCGGGCTCGGCTGTGGGCGGCCGCAGTGGCGGTCGGCGTCGGCCAGGCCGCCTTCGACGCCACCGTGGCGTACACCACCGAGCGGGTCGTGTTCGGCAAGCCGGTGGCCCACCACCAGGCCAACGCGTTCGATCTGGCCGCGCTCGCCACCGGGATCCACGGCGCGCGGCTGGCCGTGCGCGACGCCGCGGCCTCGTTCGACGCCGGCGATCCCGCGGCCGGGTTCTGGGCCACCGAGGCGTGGGCGGAGGCGATCGACGCGGCGGTGGCCATGAGCGAGGCCGGCATCCAGCTGCTCGGCGGTCACGGCTTCCTGGTCGACCACCTCGCCGAGAAGCGCTTCCGCGAGGCGCGCATGCTGGGCCTGCTGTTCGGCGGCCGCGACGCTGCGCTCGACGACCTGGCGGGCACGGTGCTCGACGTGCCCGACCCGTGGCTGGGCGCATGACCGGCCTCGATCCGGCCAGCCGGGAGATGCTGGACGAGCTGCGGGACCTGGGCCGCCGCTACATCCGGCCCATGGGCCTGGAGGCGGACCGCACCGGCGACCCGCCCCCCGCCGACCACGAGCTCTACCGGCGGTGCGCGCGCCAAGGCGGGCTGGTCAGCCGCACGGTAGGGCCCGGCGAGGACGAGTCCGGGGGCGACGGCGACGCGTCCTTGACCTGGCGACCGCTGCGGGCGCTGCTGATAGCCGAGGAGAGCGCCTACTGGGACCGGGGCGTCGCCCTGTCGCTGCCCGGCCCGGGCCTGGGCGGTGCGGCCCTCCGCAGCGCGGCCACCCCGGCCCAGCGCGAGCGGTTCCTGGCCCCCTTCGCGGACCAGACCCGGGCCCATTGGGGGGCCATGGCCATGACCGAGCCGGGCGCGGGCAGCGACGTGGCCCGCATCCGCACCCGGGCCCGGCGCGACGGCGACGAGTGGGTGCTGACGGGGCAGAAGATGTTCTGCTCCAACGGGGCCCGGGCCGACTGGGTGGTGGTGTGGGCCACGGTCGACCCCGATCTCGGCCGCGACGGTCACCGGGCCTTCGTGGTCGAGCAGGGCACGCCCGGCTTCGAGCTGCTGCGCATCGAGCACAAGATGGGCTCACGGGGCTACGAGACGGCCAGCTTCGCCCTCGACGACGTGCGGGTCCCGACCGACAACCTGCTCGGCGGGGAGGCGCTCTACACGGCGCGACGAGGCTTCAAGGCGGCCATGGCCACCTACAACCTGACCCGCCCGATCCACGCCGCCCAGGGGGTGGGCATGGGCCGGGCGGCCCTCGACCTGGCGCTCGACCTGGTCCGCACGGACTTCCCGGCCCAGGGGAGCCGGCGCCGCCGCGCCCTGGAGCGCCTGGCCGAGATGCGCCGCAAGCTGCAGGTCGCCCGGCTCATGTGCCTGCACGCGGTGTGGCTGGCCCGGCAGCGCACGGACAACGCGCTGGAGGCGTCCTACGCCAAGCTCTACGCCCCGCCCGTGGTCTACGAGGTGGTCTCCGCCGCGCTCGACATCTTCGGCGAGGCGGGCGTGGTGCGGGACAACCTGATCGAGAAGCTGTACCGCGACGTCAAGATCCTCGACATCGGCGAGGGCACCCAGCAGGTCCAGCGCCTGGTGGTGGCCCGCCACCTGCTCGGCCTCCCCCGCGACCAGTAGCCCTCAGACTTCACCCCGCACGTGGCATCGCCCTCCAGCTTGCACCGGAGGGCGATGCCGGACCGCTTGGTGTGTCATCACCGCGGGACGTTGTGGCTCCCGGGCAGGTACTGGTCGTCCATGCCCTGGACCTCGGTCGACTTCGGGGTGCTGGGGCTGTCGTCGCCGGCCGCGAAGGTGGCGAAGGCCAGGCCGGCGACGGCCAGGAGGGCCGCCACGACGCCGGCCCACACGACGGCGACCCGCCGGGAGCGCTCGGGCCGGGCCTGCGAGGACTGCTCGCTGGTACCGGTCTTGGACAGGGTTTCGGTGTTCGATGCCACGGCTGGTTCCTCCGTTCGGCTGCCGGGTGGCAGCGCTGGTTGGCAACCGCAGCGTCCGCCCGGCCAGTGGCCGGGCCGTGGCCGGGATGTGGCAGTTCTGTGGCAGCGGTCGGGGATGTCCGGACACAGCCGGCCGTAGCCGCCCAGGGAGCAAACGCTCCCGGCTGCTCGCCGGGCTGACCTGGGCTTTCGTTGCCCGCGGCGCCGCGAAGGCGGTTCGGGGGCCTAGGCTCTCGCCACGAGACGTGACCGAAGCGTCGGCCGATCGCCGAGGGGAGCGCCCGTGATCGTCGTCTCCGCAGCAATCAAAGGTGGGGTGGGCAAGACCACCACGGCCGTCTACCTGGCCGCGGTCGCGGTCGACGGCGACCGGTCCGTGACGCTGGTCGACGCCGACCCGCAGGCGAGCGCGGCCGAGTGGGTCGACGAGGCCACCGACGCCGCGCTCCAGCGGCTGACCGTGGTGGAGGCGCCCACCGAACGCCTCCTGGCCAAGGCGCTCGACAAGGTGAAGCCCGATGACGTGGTCATGGTGGACACGCCCCCCGCGCACCGGGAGATGGTGGTCAAGGCACTCGACCGGGCCACCGCGGTGGTGATCCCCACCCGGGTCGGCGGGGTCGAGACCCCGACCGCCACCGCCATGCTCGACATCGTGCCCGCCGGGATCCCGGCCGGGCTCGTCGTGTGCTCGGCGCGGACGTACACCCGCGACTACCACGAGGCCATCGCCAACTGGGAGGACGAGGAAGCCCAGATCTGGGGCAGCGTCCCCGAGCGGGTGGCGATCGCCCAGGGCCCCGACGGCTGGCTGGCACCTGACGGCCTCGACGCCTACGGCGAGATCTGGAAGCAGATCCAGAAGGCCGTCAAGGCCGGCTGATCCCGGCCCCCGCCCACCGGGGGTGGCTACGGTCGGGGCCGTGGCGGTCGTGCTGCGCCCTGAGGGCCTGACCCGGGACGACGTGGTGGCGGTGGCCCGCGACGGAGCGGGGGTCGAGTTGTCCGAGGAGGCGATCGCGGCGATGGCAGCCACCCGGGCGCGGGTCGAAATGCTGGCCGCGTCGGGCGAGCCGACCTACGGCGTCTCCACCGGGTTCGGGGGCCTGGCCACGCGCTGGATCCCGGCCGAGGACCGGGCCC
>DASRJN010000051.1:0-2693 GCA_035649455.1 Acidimicrobiales bacterium | reverse complement strand
GGGGTGGTGTACGCCTTGAACACGAGCTCGGCGGGGGCGTCGAAGACCCGGGTGATGACGATCTCGGTGTCGGACGGCGTGGTGATGACGGCCGAGCCGTGGCGGTTGCGGGTAGTGCTGCTCATGGTTCGCTCTCCTGGGACTTCAGCCCGGCGACGAGGTCGTCGAGCTGGTCGAGACGGGTGTTCCAGGTGCGCTCGAAGGTGCGCACCCAGTCGTGGACGGGCTTGAGCGCGGGCCCGTTGACCCGGTACCACCGGTGCCTCCCGTCCACGCGAACGGACACGAGACCGACCGCCCGCAACACGCCCAGGTGCTTGGACACCTGGGGCTGGCTGAGGCCGAGCCGATCCACGAGCTCGCTCACCGTGGCCTCCCCGTCGCCCAAAGCGTCGAGCAGGTCACGCCGGCTCGCTTCCGCCACGGCGTTGAACACGTCTGCCGTGGTCGGTGTGCGGGCCATGGCGTCATCATATTCCGATATCGGAATGTGTCAACTGAGCGGCTTCCAGTCGGGGTTCCGCCCGATGAGCCCCAGCAGCCGCTCCTGCAGCGGCGCGTCCTCGGGCACCGGGACCTCGGGCCCCAGCACCTCGATCCCGGGCCCGAACGCGCCGGGCGTGCGGTACCGCTCCATGACGTCGGCGGGGATGGCCCGGGTGCTCGCCCACAGCCGCTCCACGTCCTCGGGGTCGATGGTGTCGTCCTGGGCGGTGGCGCGGGCCAGGTCCCAGCGGTGCTGGACCATGTCGTCGCTGAGCACGAGGTCGATGTGCCGCTCGACGGTCATCCTGCCCGTGGGGGTGTTGCACTCCACGACCCCGAGCGCGGGGTCGGCCAGGACCGCCTCGGCGTCGGCCCGGGCGGCGCGGAACGCGGCCAGCGGGTCCTCGGCCACCGGGGGCGCCGCGGTACGCGGGCGGTCGACCGCGCCGAGCACGTGGTCGTGCATGCCGACGACGTGGTCCACGACGTCGCGGGCCGTCCATCTCTCGCACGGCGACTGGTCGGCCCACTGGTCCGGGCGCACGCCCTCGATGGTGTGCTCGAACTCGTCGGCCCGGCGGCGGTAGCGGTCGGCGACGGCGGTCATGACAGCCGCTCCAGCAGGGCGTCGAGGGCGGCGTAGCCCTGAGCCAGACCTTCCTCCATGTCCGAGCCGAGCATGCCGTCGCGGTCTCCCGGCGTGTGGTACTGCGACGTCGTCGTGATCCGGGTCCGGCCGTCGCCCAGGTCCTCCAGCACCACCGTCTCGAGCGACACGTGGCCGGGCATGCCGTCCCAGTCGAAGGTGTAGGCCAGCCGGGTGGGCGGCGTGACCTCCCGGTAGCGGCCCTCGAAGCCGTGCCGGCCGTCCGGCGCGTGCTCGACGTAGCGCCAGTGGCCGCCGGGCTCGAGCTCCATGCGCTCGATGTCGAGCTGGTTTCCCCGGCCCCACCACTGCGCCACCAGGTCCGGCTCGGTCAGGGCTCGCCAGACCCGCTCGACCGAGGCGCGGAACACCCGCTCGACCCGAAACTCACGGTCGCCATGCCTCGTCAGCGTCAGCTCCGAGGCCGGCGTGGGCGTCGATGAGGTCATCGGTCGTCTCCTTGCGTCCGTTCGAGGAACTCGCCGAGGGAGTCGATGCGGTCCGAAAGCATCTGGTGGTAGCTGGCGATCCACGCCGTCTCCTCGTCGAGGCGGCGGGGCCCGAGCCGGCACCGTCGCACCCGGCCCACCTTCTCGGTGGTCACCAACCCCGCTTCCTCGAGCACCTGCACGTGCTTCTTCATCCCGGTCAGCGTCATCCCGAAGGCCCCCGCCAGCTCGCTGATCGAGGCGTCGCCCCGCCCCAGCCGCTCGAGGATCCCCCGGCGCGTGTCGTCGCCCAGCGCCCCGAAGGCGGACCCGAGCGACGTCATACGCTGAACCATGCGGTTCAGTATATCGCGGGATCAGGCGGCGTCGTCCGCCCTGGCGCCGCGGATTGCCGCCGCGGTCAGCGAGTGCCCGTGGAGCGACAGGAACCGCTCCGGGTCCGGCAGGCGGTGGTTGCCGGCCTCGAGCCAGTGGTCCGTCGCCGTTCGGGCCCGCTCGATCAGCAGCGCCGCCGAGCGGAAGTCGGTCGACGACACCGACAAGGGGCACAGCGGGGGAAGCACGATCAGCTCGATCCGGTCCTTGTACGCGGCCACGTCGAGCACGAGCCGCTGCTCGATCAGCAGCGTGAGCGCGTGGACCGCGGTGGACAGCGCCGCGCGAGGCGGCACCGACAACGCGCACGCCACCCCGGCGGGCAGCACCACGACGCGGTCGGCGCCGAGCTCGACCGCCTGGCTGATCGGTGTGTTGTCCGCGACACCGCCGTCGAACAACGTGCGGTCGTCGATGGTGACGGTCGGGAACACCCCGGGGATGGCGGCGGAGGCGAGCACCGCGGTGGTCGGGTCGCCCGAGGAGAGCGTGACCTCGAGGCCCGAGAGCACGTCCGTGGCCACGACATGGAAGGGCACCGCGGCATCCTCGAGCCGCGGATAGGCGAGGTGGGAGGCGATGAGCCGCCGCAGGCCGTCGGGCGAGCACAGCGACGGGCGGGCGCCCGCCAGCGCCAGCAGGTGGCGGTGCGGGGCGAACGGGAACACGTCCTGGCGGCGCAACCCGGTCCACACCCCCGCCAGCTCGTCGATCGTCGCGCGGCTGAACCCCTTGCC
>DASRJN010000050.1:0-3574 GCA_035649455.1 Acidimicrobiales bacterium | reverse complement strand
CGGCTGAGGCGCAGCCAGGCCTCCTGGACGGCGTCGTCGACCTCGGCCTGCGAGCCCAGCATCCGGTAGGCCACCGAGCGCAGGTGGTCCCGGTGCGCCTCGAACCGCTCGGCCAGCCGCTGGGTCTCGTCCATGTGTCACATCCTGCCGACGCTCGGGGTCATGGAGGCATGACCGAAACCGAAATCTCCCCCATCCTGGTCACGGGCGGCACCGGCACGCTGGGCCGCCACGTCCTCCACCGGCTGCGCGGCACCGGGCTCGACGTGCGGGTCCTCAGCCGGCACCCCCACGACCCGGCCGAAGGCATCGAGTACGTCACCGGCGACCTCGCCACCGGCGAAGGAGTCGACGCCGCGGTGGCCGGCGCCCAGGTGGTCCTGCACCTCGCCGGCAGCTCCAAGGGTGACGAGGACAAGGCCCGCCACCTGGTGGCCGCGGCTTGCCGGGCCGGGTCCCCGCACCTGGTCTACGTCTCGGTCGTCGGCGCCGACCGGATCCCGCAGGACGGCCGCCTCGACCGCGCCATGTTCGGCTACTTCGGCGCCAAGCTGGCGGCCGAGCGGCTGGTGGCCGAGTCCGGCCTGCCGTGGACGACGCTCAGGGCCACCCAGTTCCACGATCTGGTGCTGAAAGTGGCCCAGGGCCTGGCCAAGCTGCCCGTGGTGCCGGTGCCGTCGGGCCTGCGATTCCAGCCGGTCGACTCCGGAGAGGTGGCGGGCCGCATGGTGGAGCTGGCGCTCGGCTCGCCCGCGGGCCTCGTGCCCGACATGGCCGGGCCCCGGATCTACCCGTTCGCCGATCTGCTCCGCAGCTACCTGGAGGCTGCCGGCAAGCACCGGCTGGTAGTCCCGATGCCCCTGGCGGGCCGCGCCGCCCGGGCGGTCAAGGACGGTGCCGTCCTCGCCCCCGACCGGGCCGTCGGCCGTCGCACCTGGGAAGAGTTCCTCGCCGGCGTCACCAGCGCCCGTAGTTCGGCGCTTCCTTCGTGATCGTGATGTCGTGCGGATGTGACTCGCGCAGGCCCGCGTTGGTGATCCGCACGAAGCGGGCATGGGCTTGCATGTCGGCGACGGTGGCGGCGCCGACATAGCCCATGGCCGCCCGCAGGCCGCCGATGAGCTGGTAGATCACGTTGGCCACCGGGCCCTTGTAGGCGACCCGGCCCTCGATGCCTTCGGGGACCAGCTTGTCGGTGTCGACGATCTCGCCCTGGAAGTAGCGGTCCTTGGAGAAGGAGCGGGACTTCATGGCCCCCATCGACCCCATGCCCCGGTACTCCTTGTAGCGCTCGCCCTGGTGGAGCACGACCTCGCCGGGGGACTCGTCCACCCCGGCCAGCAGGCTGCCCAGCATGACCGAATGGGCCCCGGCGGCCAGCGCCTTGGCGATGTCGCCCGAGAACTGGATGCCGCCGTCGGACACGAGCGTGACACCGTGGCGGGCGGCGGCCTCGGCCCCGTCGCTGATGGCGGTGAGCTGGGGCACGCCCACGCCGGCCACCACCCGGGTGGTGCAGATCGACCCCGGCCCCACGCCCAGCTTGACCGCGTCGGCGCCCACCCCGGCCAGGGCGTCGACCGCCTCGCCGGTGGCGACGTTGCCGGCGATCACGTCGACCTCGAAGGCGCCCTTGATCTGCTTGACCACGTCGAGCACCGACAGGCTGTGGCCGTGGGCGGTGTCGACCACCAGCACGTCCGCACCGGCGGCGACCAGCCGCTCGGCCCGCTCCAGCGCGTCCGGCCCCACGCCCACCGCGGCGCCGACCCGCAGCCGGCCCTTCTCGTCCTTGGTGGCGTGCGGGTGGTCGGTCTGCTTCTTGATGTCCTTGACCGTGATGAGGCCGCGCAGGAAGCCGTCGCCGTCGACGATGGGCAGCTTCTCGATGCGGTGCTGCCACAGGAGGTCCTTGGCCTGCTCCAGCGTGGTGCCGAGCGGGGCGGTGATCAGCGGGGGCTGCCGCATCACGTTGGCGATGGGCTGGTGGACCTGGTCGATGAAGCGCAGGTCGCGGTTGGTGAGCAGGCCCACCAGGCGGCCGTCCGCGTCGGTGATGGGCACGCCGGAGATGTGGTAGCGCTCCATGACCGCCAGGGCGTCGGTGACCAGGGCGTCGGGCGGGAGCGTGACCGGCTCGACGATCATGCCGGACTGGCTGCGCTTGACCTTGTCGACCTCGCCCACCTGGTCGTCGACCGAGAGGTTGCGGTGGACGATGCCGATGCCACCGGCCCGGGCGATGGCGATGGCCAGGCGGGCCTCGGTGACCGTGTCCATGGCGGCCGACACGATGGGGATGGCCAGCTCGATGCGGGGCGTCAGCCGGGTCGCGGTGGAGACTTCGCTGGGCAGGACCGACGACTCGGCCGGCACCAGGAGCACGTCGTCGAAGGTCAGGCCCTCTTTGGCGAAGCGGGGCGGGTAGCGGTCAGCGGCGGCATCTTCGGCTCCCATGGCGGGAGTCTAGTGGTGGGCTCCGCACGTTCCGACTGATGGGTACGGTCGGCTCCGTGTCGTACCACATGACCCCCGACGAGCTGCGGGAATGGGGTTTCTGGGTGCTGGACTGGCTGGCGGGCTACTGGTCCGGCATCGAGGACCACCCGGTCGTCCCGCCGGTCAAGCCCGGGGACGTGCGGTCGTGGCTGCCCCCGAACCCGCCCGAGCAGCCCGAGCCGTTCGCCGAGGTGCTCGCCGACCTGGACCGGGTGGTGGTGCCGGGCACCACCCACTGGCAGCATCCCGGGTTCCACGCCTACTTCCCGGCCAACACCTCCGGGCCGGCGGTGCTGGCCGACCTGGTGTCGACCGGCCTCGGCACCCAGGGGATGCTGTGGCAGACCGGCCCGGCCTGCACCGAGGTCGAGACCCATGTGCTCGACTGGATGGTGGACCTGCTGGGCCTGCCCGACCGGTTCCGGTCGTCGGGGGCGGGCGGGGGAGTGATCGAGGACTCGGCCTCGTCCGCCACCCTGTGCGCGGTGGTGGCGGCCCGCGAGCGGTCCCTGGCGGCGGGCGCCGCCCTGGCCGACCTGGTGGTCTACGGCTCGACCCAGGCCCACTCGTCACTGGAGAAGGGGGCCCGGGTGGCGGGCCTGCGCCCCGAGGCGGTGCGGCTGGTGGACGTGGACCAGGCCTTCGCCCTTCGGCCCGATGCGCTGGCCGCCGCCCTCGCCGAGGATCAGGCCGCCGGGCGGGTCCCGTGCCTGGTCATGGCCACGCTCGGCACCACCAGCTCGCTCGCGGTCGACCCGCTGGCCGAGCTGGGCCCCATCGCGGCCGGGGCGGGGGCCTGGTTCCACGTGGACGGCGCCATGGCCGGCACCGCCGCGGTCTGCCCCGAGCTACGGGGGCCGCAGGCCGGGCTGGAGCACGCCGACAGCTACGTGGTCGACCCCCACAAGTGGCTGTTCACCACCTTCGACTGCTCGTGCTTCTGGGTGGCCGACCGCCGGGCGCTCGTGGACGCGCTGTCGATCGTGCCCGAGTACCTGCGCAACCCGGCCAGCGAGTCCGGCGAGGTCATCGACTACCGGGACTGGCAGGTGGCGCTCGGGCGCCGCTTCCGGGC
>DASRJN010000049.1:0-12461 GCA_035649455.1 Acidimicrobiales bacterium | reverse complement strand
GGTCGTCATCCTGCGGGAGACGAGCGGCCAGCGCCGGGTCCTGCCGATCTTCATCGGCACGCCCGAGGCCCAGGCGATCGCCCTCTCGATGCAGAACATCGAGACGCCTCGGCCCATGACGCATGACCTGATGAAGAACCTGCTGGACGAGGTGGGGGCCCAGGTCGAGCGCATCACGGTGACCGCGCTGCGTGACGGTACTTTCTTCGCCGAGATCGTGCTCAACGCGGGGGGCGAGGTCCGCACGGTGTCGAGCCGGCCGTCCGACGCCATCGCGCTGGCGATCCGCATCGGCTCGCCCATCTTCGCCGAGGAAGACGTGCTGGACGAGGCCGGCCGGGTCGAGCAGCCCGACGAGGAGCAGGCCGAGCAGATGGTGGAGGAGTTCCGGGAGTTCATCGACCACGTGAACCCCGAAGACTTCGCTCTGTGAGCACCTCCTGCCGTTGACCCTGGGTTAGGAGCGCCGTAGCCTGCCTGCTCGTGACATCGGCGTAATTCCGCCCGTGTCACCTCGGACCAGGTAGGAGACCCTCGTGAGCGCCCCCCCTAACTCACCCGTCGAGGGCTACAGCGGCAAGCGAGCGGCCGACATCGTCGGCATCAGCTACCGCCAGCTCGACTACTGGGCGCGCACGGACCTCATCCGGCCTTCGCTGGCCGACGCCCACGGCAGCGGCTCGCGCCGCCGCTACACCTACCGGGACCTGCTGGAGCTCAAGCTGGTCAAGACCCTGCTCGACAACGGCATCAAGCTGGAGTCGATCCGCGACGCCTTCAACCTGATGCGCGACCAGCTCGGCGACGACGTCTCCAGCGCCAAGCTGGTGATCGCGGGCAACAGCGCCCTGCTGGTGCGGGAGAACGAAGAGCTGATCGACGTGGTCAACCGCTACCAGGGCCAGGGCGTGCTCAACCTGCTGGCGCTGGACGGAGTGGTCGAGCAGGTCGATGCGGCCATCGTCGAGCTCTTCCCTTCTGAGCCGGCCCCCTCGGCCGAGCGCGGGGGCGAGGGGGCCACCAGGTCACGGCCAGTAGCCTCCCGCGGGTGACGCTGCAGCACTCACCCCTCGACGACCGTCACCGCGGCCTCGACGCCAAGCTGGTCCCCTTCGGGGGCTGGGAGATGCCGATCCAGTACCCCTCCGGCACCCTGGCCGAGCACCGCGCCTGCCGCGGCGCCGCGGCCGCCTTCGACGTGAGCCACTTGGGCACCGTGCGGGTCACCGGGCCGGAAGCACTCGGCCGGCTGCAGTCCACGCTCACCGCCGACCTCGGCAAGATCGGCCCGGGGCGCACCCAGTACACCCACCTGCTCGACCCCGACGACGCCTCGGTGCTCGACGACATCATCGTGTGGTGGGTGGGCGAGGACCGCTTCGACGTGATGCCCAACGCCTCCAACACCGAGCGGGTGCGGGCTGCGGTGGGCGGCGAGGACGTCACCGCGTCGCGGGCCGTGATCGCGGTGCAGGGCCCCGAGGCGCGGGAGCGCCTCGCCACGGTGGCGCCCGAGGCCGCCGCGGTGGGCCGGCGCCGGGTGGCCGAGGTCGACGTGGGCGGGCATGCGTGCGTGGTGGCCGGCACCGGCTACACCGGTGAGGACGGCGTGGAGCTGGCCGTGCCGGCCGAAGCCGCGGGCGAGGTGTGGGACGCGGTGCTGGGCGCGGGCGTGACGCCCGCCGGGCTCGGCGCCCGCGACACGCTGCGCCTGGAGGCGGGCCTGCCGCTGCACGGCCACGAGCTGGGCCCCGGCATCACCCCGCTGCAGGCGGGCCTGGGCTGGGTGGTGGCGTGGGGCAAGGGCGGCTTCCAGGGCCACGAGGCCCTGGCCGCCGAGCGGGAGCGGGGCATCACCCGCCGGCTGCGAGGCCTCGTGGTCGAAGGCAGGCGGCCGCCTCGGGCCGACTGTGTGGTGCTGGACGGCGACCAGCAGGTCGGCGTCGTGACCAGCGGCAACTTCGCACCCAGCCTCAACCAGGGGATCGCGCTGGCCTTCCTGCCGCCCGACACCGAGGAGGGCGCCCGGCTGGCGGTGGACATCCGCGGCACCGCGGCCCCGGCCACGGTCGTGCCGACGCCTTTCTATCACGCGCCGGATCGCTGACATTCGCCGTAGCCTTTGAGCCATACCCGAGTGACGTAGGGGGTTGGCTATGGCTTTGGCACCATTGGTGGATGAGGTCCTGGGAGGCGACCTGCCCCTGGCGGTCGAGGCTTACGACGGCAGCCGCACCGGGCCGGAGGACGCTCCGGCCACGCTGGTGGTGCGCAGACCGGAGGCGCTGTCCCGGGTGATCACCGCGCCCGGTGAGCTGGGCCTGGCCCGGGCATACGTAGCCGGCGATCTCGACATCAAGGGCCCGATCTGGGCGCTGCTCGCGCTGCGGGATCGCCTGCCGAACGTCCGCCTCGCGCCCAAGGCCCTGCTGCGGGTGGTGCAGGAGGCGGGCGGCTGGCGCAAGATCCACCGGCTGCCTCCGCCCCCGGAGGAAGCCCACCTGCACGGGCGCAAGCACAGCCAGGCGCGGGACGCCGCGGCCATCAGCCATCACTACGACGTCTCCAACGCCTTCTACCGGATGGTGCTGGGGCCCAGCCTCACCTACTCCTGTGCGGTGTTCCACGACGCCGGCGACACGCTGGAGCAGGCGCAGGCCAACAAGTACGAGCTGATCTGCCGCAAGCTCGACCTCCAGCCGGGCATGCGGCTGCTGGATGTGGGCTGCGGCTGGGGCGGCATGGTCATGCATGCGGCCCAGCACCACGGGGTGCGGGCGGTGGGCGTGACCATCTCGTCGCGCCAGGCCGAGCTGGCCGAGAAGCGGGTGGGGGAGGCGGGCCTGTCCGATCAGGTGGAGATCCGCCTCCAGGACTACCGCAAGGTCGACGACGGCCCGTACGACGGCATCAGCTCGATCGGCATGTTCGAGCACGTGGGGGAGGACCACCTCGCCGAGTACTTCACCCGGCTGCGCGCCCTGGTGCGCCCGGGCGGGCGGGTGGTCAACCACGGCATCAGCCGGCCCCCGGGCCACAAGGCCCGCCTGCCGCGGCGCAGCTTCATCAACCGCTACGTGTTCCCCGACGGCGAGCTGCACGAGGTGGGTCGGGTCGTGTCGGTCATGCAGAGCGCGGACTTCGAGGTGCGCCACGTCGAGTCGCTCCGCGAGCATTACGCCCTCACCCTGCGGCACTGGGTCGCCAACCTGGAGTCGAACTGGGACGAGGCGGTCGAGGAGGCGGGCGACGCCCGGGCCCGGGTCTGGCGGCTGTACATGGCCGGCTCGGCGGTGAACTTCGAAGCGGGCCGCACGCAGATCCACCAGGTGCTGGCGGTGCCCCAGAGCGACGACGGCACGTCGGGCATGCCCCTGCGGTCCGTGTTCCAGTAGCAGCCGGCCGGCCTCCATCCATCGATGGATGCACGGGCCCGCGCGCCCGGGCACGATGGCGCCGTGGTGGACGGAACCGTCACGCTGCTGCTCACCGACGTCGAGGGCTCCGCCCACCGCTGGGAGGAGTCGCCCGAAGCCATGGCCGCCGACATGGCAGCCCATGGCGAGATCCTCGCCGGCGTCGTCGCGGCCGGCGGCGGGCTGCGGCCGGTGGAGCAGGGTGAGGGCGACAGCGTGGTGGCGGTGTTCCCCCGCGCCTCGCAGGCGGTGGCGGCGGCACTGGAGGCCCAGCGGCGCCTCGCCACCGCCACCCCGGGCCTGCGGGTGCGCATGGCCGTCCACAGTGGCGACATCGAGGCGCGCGATGGCCGCTACGACGGCCCGGTCATCATCCGCTGCGCCCGGCTGCGGGCCTGTGCCCACGGCGGCCAGGTGCTGCTGTCCGACGTGGCGGCGGGCCTCGCCGCCGACGACCTACCCGAGGGCGCCGCCCTGGTCGACCTCGGCGTCCACCCGCTGCGGGACCTGGCCCGGCCCGAGCGGGTGTGGGAGCTGGTGCACCCGGAGCTGGCCGGGCTGGGCACGCTGCGCTCGGCGCCGGGCTCGGGCCACAACATCCCGGCCGCACCCACGCCGCTGGTGGGCCGGCAAGCCGAGCTGGCCGAGCTGGCGGCGCTGGTGGGGGAGAGGCGGCTGCTGACGATCACGGGGGCGGGCGGCGTCGGCAAGTCCAGGCTGGCCCAGCAGGTCGCGACCGACCTGCTGGCCGGCATGGCAGACGGCGCCTTCTGGGTCGACCTCGCCACGCTGGACGACGGCGAGCGTCTCGCCTCGACCGTCGCCGCCGCGGCCGGCGTGACCGAGGCGCCGGGCCGGAGGGTGGAGGACCTGCTCGTCCTGCGCCTGGCGCCCGCCCACGCGCTGCTGGTGCTGGACAACTGCGAGCACCTGCTGGCAGCGGTGGCGAGCCTGGTCGAACGGCTGCTGGCCGGCTGTCGCGGGCTCCGGGTGCTGGCCACCAGCCGCGAGCCGCTGGGGGTCGAGGGCGAGACCACCTGGCGGGCGCCGTCGCTGGCGGTCCCGCCCGGCGAGCTCCCGGACCGCGAGCGGGCGGAGGACTACGCGTCGGTCGAGCTGTTCGTCGAGCGGGCCCGGCGGTCCCGGCCCAACTTCGTGCTCGACGAACGCACCGCGGCTCCGGTCCGCCAGCTGTGCCGGCGCCTCGACGGCATCCCGCTCGCCATCGAGCTGGCAGCCGCGCGCGTGCGCAGCCTGCCGGTCGAGCGCCTGGCCGCCGGCCTCGACGACCGCTTCCGGCTGCTCACCGGCGGCAGCCGCAGCGCGGTGGCCCGCCAGCGGACGCTGCTGGCCTCGGTGGACTGGAGCTACGACCTGCTCGACCGGGCCGAGCAGGTGGTGCTGTGCCGGCTGGCCGCGTTCGTGGGCGCGTTCACGCTGGACGCCGCCGAGCGGGTGTGCGCCGGCGGCGCCGTCGACTCGGTCGACGTGCTGGACCTGCTGGCGCGCCTCGTGGACAAGAGCCTGGTCAACCTGGACGAGGCCACGGGCCGCTACCGGCTGCTGGAGACGATCCGCCACTACGCGGTGGAGCGGGCCGGAGCGGACGAGCTGGCTGCCTCGCGGGACCGGCAGCTGGCGTGGTGCCTCGAACGGGTGCGGGCCGAGGACCTCGACCATCGCACGCCGACCGTCGCCATGGCGGCCGCCTTCGAGGCCGACTACGCCAACCTCACCGCCGCGCTGGACTGGTCGCTGGGGGGCGAGCCGGCGGTCGACCTCATGGCCGGGCTGAGCCTGGTCTGGGTCTGGCGGTCACGCTCGGCCGACGCCGGGCTGTGGGCCGAACGGGTGATGGAACGGCTGGAGCCCGAGAGCGGGCCCTGGGTGCGGGCCCTCACCCACGTGGCCAGCGCGCTGGGGGTGGGTGGCGGCTCGCCCGGGGCCGACGCCGCCGGGATCCTGCCCGGTGCGCTCGCCGCCGCCGAGACCAGCGGGGATGCGTGGGCCGCGTCGCGGCTCATGGTGCAGCTGGGCACGCTCCGGGCCGTGAGCCGGGACGCCGTCGGCGGCCTCGACATGATCGACCGGGCGGCCGCGCTCGCCGGCACGGCCGGCGACGACGGCGGCCGCATCCACGCGCTGGCGGCCGGCGCCGTGCTGGCGAACGCCCTGAACCGCACCCGCCGCGCTCGGGCCTATCTCGGGGAGCTGGCCGCCTACGACCTCGCCGGCTACCTGCACAGCTACCTGCTGGCCCAGGGCAGGGCGATGGAGGCGGGCATGTCGGGACGCCACGCCGAGGCGGTGGCCATCATCGATGCGGCGTTGGCCGACGCCCCGCCGTCGCCCCGCACCGGGCTGCTGCTGATGCTCGGCGGCCAGGCCGCGGCCACCGACGACGTGGCGCTGGCCGACCGCGCGGTGGCGCTGCTGCCTCCGTCGCACGACCGAGGCCTGTGGGACCGGGCGGTCGGGGGCCTGCTGGCCCACCAGGCGCTGGTCCACGGGGACCGGGACGGCGCGCTGCGCGGGGCCCTCGAGGCGCACCGCGGGGGGCTGGGCCCGGGCCTGGAGACGACCATCACCACGGCACCGGCCGCAGCCATGGCCGCCTCGGTGGGCGCCTACGACGTGGCCGAGCAGATCCTGGCCGAATTGCCGTTCACGCCGGGCGACGACGACCTGACCTGGGCGCTGGAGGCGGGCACGGCCCGGGCGCTGATCGCCCTGGGCCGGGGGCAGGCGGCCGACGCCGAGCGCCATGCCTTCACGGTGCTCGACCTGGCGCGGCGGGAGGACCAGCTGCCGCGGGTCGCCATCGCGCTGGAGCTGCTGGCCTGCACCTCCTCCGACGCCGGGCGCGCGGCGCGGCTGGCGGCGGCCGCGGCCCGGATCCGGGACGAGACCGGCTACACGCGCCACGCCGTGGTGGTCAGCGCCGCGCTGGCGGAGTTGCCGGCCGTGCCGGAGGCCGAGGCCGCGATCGACTGGCAGGAGGCCGCGGCCTGGGCACTGCGGGGGAGAGGGGAGCGGGGCCGGCCCGCCTTCGGGTGGGACGGCCTCACCCCCACCGAGGCGGCGGTGGTCGACCTGGTGGCCGAGGGGCTCAGCAACCCGCGCATCGCCGAGCGGCTGCTCGTCGAGGTGTCCACCGTCAAGACCCACCTGCATCACGTGTTCCGCAAGCTGGGCGTGACCACCCGGGCTCAGCTGGCCGCGGCGGCCACCGAGCGCCGGGCGGGTCAGGCCAGCTGACGGGCGATGGTCCCGGTGTCGTAGTAGACGCGGGCGCCGATCAGCCGCTCGCCGTCGAAGGCGAAGATGATGGCGGTCCGGCAGCGGAAGTGGCGCCCGGTGGCCTCGAAGTCGGGGCCCGAGCCCAGGTGGGTGCCCGACATCCACATCTCGCACACGACCGCGTCGTCGCCGTGGTGCACCTCGATGACCTCGAAGCGCAGGTCGGGGAAGTAGCGGCGCGTCACCTCCCAGTAGTGGCGCACCTCGTCGATCCCGTCGTAGACCCGCTGGTTGCCGATGAGCTCGTAGCGGGGGTAGTCGAAGCACGCCAGCGCCGACGCCATGTCGTTGGCGTTCTGGGCGTCGAGCAGCCGGCGCAGCGTCTGCTCGCGGCGTTCCTGGAGCTTGAGGCCGATGGGGGTCACGTCGGGCACGGGCGGCCCTCCGGACATCGCTACTCGAGCAGGTCCGGCTGCTCGTGGACGATCTTGTCGTAGAGCGGTTGGAAGCTGAGCCAGCCGGCCAGCTTCCCGCCCACCTGGCTGTGCGTCTGGCGGGCGCACTCGTCGTCGATGGAGATGGGGTCGCCGGCGGCCTCGGCCATGAGCTGCACGTGGCAGGTGCGCTCCATGGTGATGTACCACCATGCCGCCTCGTCGACGGTGGCGCCCACGGTGAGCAGGCCGTGGTTGCGGAGGATGGCGGCCTTGTTGCCGGCCAGGGCGTGGGCGATGCGCTTGCCCTCCTCCACGTCGAGCACCACGCCGGTGAAGTCGTCGAACAGCGCGTGGTCCTCGTAGAAGGCGCAGGAGTCCTGGGTGAGCGGGGACAGCGTCTTGCCCAGCGTGGAGAAGGCCCGCCCGTAGGGCGAGTGGGTGTGGGCCGCGGAGTTCACGTCGGGCCGGGCGGCGTGGATCTGGCTGTGGATGGCGAACGCGGCGGTGTTCACCGGCCAGTCGCCTTCGACCACCTCGCCCTCGTGGTTGACGAGGATGAGGTCGGACGCCCGGATGAGGCCGAACGACATGCCGAACGGGTTGACCCAGAACAGCTCCGGATGCTCGGGGTCCCGGCCGGTCAGGTGGCCGGCCACGCCCTCGTTGAAGCCGAACCGGTCGAACAGCCGGAAGGCGGCAGCCATGCGCTGCTTCATGTGGGTCCTGGCCTCGTCGGGGGACGAGAACTTCGGGTACTGGTGGGGTCGGCGGTCGGACATGGTCACGTCTCCCGGTCGCGTTGCGGCCATCTCAGTCTACGACCGTCGGCGAGAGCGGGGCCGGGGACAGCTCGTCCCACAGCGCCCGATGCCCGGCGCCGGGGTCGGCCTCGACCGTGACCTCGCGGTCGAGCACGCAGGTCAGGCGCCGGCCGGTGTCGTACGAGGGCCAGTCCAGGTCGTCGTGCGCGGGGCTGCCGGTGCGGGCGGCCGTGACCCAGGCCTGGGCGGTGCGCCCGGCCAGGGCGTGGCTGCCCTCGTCGAGCCCGCCCAGCAGCATGTCGACGCCGCGCCGTTCCAGGTTGTCGAACACGAACGGCACGTCGATGGCGTGGCACGCGCCCAGCGCGGGCGAGGCGTAGTCGAAGCGGTACATCGACACCGGCGCCTGGGGCAGCTGAGCCGACGCCAGGCGGATGGCGGGGATGCGGAACACGTGGTCGGTCATGATCGAGCAGAGGACGGCGTCGGGACTCGTCTCGCGGGCACCGGTCCGGTAGGCGTCGATCAGATCGCCGGTGCGGTCGCCGGCCAGCGGCTCCACCCGGCGCTGCAGCTGCTCCTCGGTCATGGCGCCGGCGGCACGGGCGCGGACGTGGAACAGGTTCCACTCCTCGGCCGTCGACCCGATCACGAGCGGCACGCCCGCCGCGCTGCCGCCGTGGACCGCCGCGAGCGGCGGGCCGGGCAGGACCGCGCCGTCGACCACCGGCTGGAAGGTGAGCCTGCCCGCGGGCGGTCCCTCGCCGTCCGAGAAGGCCAGGCTGCGCCCGGCCTCGACCGTGGCCTGAGCTGCGAGCAGCGCATCGACGGGGGTGGCCAGGAGCCCCTCGACCGATGTCGGCGAGAGCTCGAGGGCGGACAGCAGTCGGCCGGTCACCCACTCGGCGGCCTCGGGCGTGTGGCTGTGGGCGGCGGCGCCGCTCTGGGCGATGGCCCCGTGGAACAGGCCGGTGGCCGCGGGCGTGCCGAGCAAGGTGCCCACGCTCATGCCCCCGGCGGACTCGCCGAAGATGGTGACGTTGCCAGGGTCGCCCCCGAAGGCGTCGATGTTGTCGCGCACCCACTGGAGCGCCATCACCTGGTCGCGGATGCCGTTCGCCCCCGATCCGGCGAAGGTGGCGTCGAGGTGGCCCAGGTGCAGGAAGCCGAGCGCCCCCAATCGGTAGTTGATGGTGACCACGACGACGTCGCCCCGGAGCACGAGGTTGGTGCCGTCGTACCAGGGCACGCTGCCCGCTCCGGACATGAACGCTCCGCCGTGGATCCACACCATGACCGGGCGGGCGCGCTCGTCGGCCGCGGGGGTGAAGACGTTGAGCACGAGGCAGTCCTCGCCCTGCGGTCGCTCCTGCGCGCCCACCAGCGCCTCGGTGAGCCCGGGGTTCTGGGGCGCGGTGAGGCCGAACTCGGTGGCGTCGCGGACCTCGGTCCAGGGCTCCACCCGCTGAGGGGCCCGGAAGCGCTCGGCCCGGGCGTAGGGGATGCCGCGGAACTGCAGCACGCCGCGCTTCTCCAGACCCTGGACGCGGCCGGACGGTGTGTCGACGATCACGGCGACAGACGCTACCCGAGAGCTTGACCCCCGGGTCAGGCCACCAAGGTCATCCGGCGGGAAGACTTTGACGCGACCTCGAAGTGATGCGAGCGTGGCGGTAGCACCGCGGAGGGTGCGGGCCAGGGGGGAGAGCGAGTGAAGGTTCCGACGCAGCTGGGTCGCGTCCTGCTGGTCGCCGCGTTGATGGCCGTGGGCATGCCGGCCGCGGTGGGAGCGGCGTCACCCGAGATGCGGACGCGGCCGGAGCGCCGGACGCCGCGCCTCACGGTGCTGTCGAGCGACGCCGACAAGGTCACCGGGGGCGACGCGCTGGTCGAGGTGATGGTGTCCCGAGGCGGCGCCCGGAACCTCGCACTGTCCCTCAACGGGACCGACGTGACGGCGGCGCTCACCCAGATCGAGCCCCGGCGGTTCGTCGGGGTGGTGCCGGGCCTGTCCGAGGGCGAGAACCTGCTGGTGGCCAGCGCCCACGGGCCCACGGCGGCGATGCTGCCCCGCAGCGACAGCCAGGTCATCGTCAACCACCGCCTCGCGGGCCCGGTGTTCTCCGGGTCCCACCAGCAGCCGTTCTACTGCGAGACCGTGGCGGCCGGGCTGGGCGACGCCCTCGACGCCGACTGCACGGCGCCCACCCAGGTCGTCTACCGCTACCGGACCACGGCCGGCCAGTTCGCCCCGCTGGCGGATCCCGCGGCCCGGCCCGCCGACCTCGCCCCGGTCACCGTGGGCGGCGTGGCCGTGCCGTACATCGTCCGGCTGGAGCGGGGGGTCGTCAACCGGGGCCTGTACGAGATCGCCGCGCTGTACGACGGTGCCGATCCCGCTCCGGGCCGGGCCGAGCAGGGCTGGAACGGCAAGCTGGTCATGACCTTCGGCGGCGGCTGCAACGTCGGCTACCACATGGGCGACGCCACCGCCGGCGTGCTCAACAACGTGGCGCTGAGCCGGGGCTACGCGGTGGCCTCCAACAGCCTGCTGGTCAACGAGACCAACTGCAGCCCCGTCGTCGCGGCCGAGACGGCGATGATGACGAAGGAGCGGGTGGCCGAGGTCTACGGGCCGATCGCCCACACGATCGGGATGGGCGGCTCGGGTGGGGCGATCATGCAGCACACCATCACCCACGCCTACCCGGGCATCCTCGACGGGCTGCTGCCGTCGGCCAGCTTCCCCGACGCCTTCACCAACTCGGCGCCCCCCGACTGCGCGCTGCTGCTGCGCTACCTGGCCACACCGGCCGGATCGCGGCTCACGCCGGACCAGCGCCAGGCCATCGGCGGCCATCGCACCTTCGGCAGCTGCCAGGCGTGGGCGTTGTCGTTCGCCAACCGCATCGACGCGCAGGCCGCGTGCCCGGACATCATCCCCGACGAGACCATCTGGGACCCGGTGACCAACCCGACCGGCGTGCGCTGCAACCTCACCGAGCACGTCCGCACCCAGCTGGGCGTGGACGACGACGGCTTCGCCCCGGCGCTGTACTCGAACGACGGGGTGCAGTACGGGCTGCGTGCCCTCCAGGACGGGACGCTCGGCGTCGACGCCTTCCTCGACCTCAACGCCGGCATCGGGGGCTTCGACCGCAACGGCCAGCCCCAGGCGGAGCGCAGCCTGCCCGACCCGCGGGCCATCGCCCGGGTGGTGGAGACCGGCCTCGCGGCGACCGGCACCGGGGGACTGGCGTACACGCCGACCATCGACCTGCGCAGCTACACCGACACGTTCCCCGACATCCACACGTCGTACTGGTCGGTCGCCATCCACGAGCGGCTGGTGGGTGACGGGGTCGATCCCCGCATCCACGTGCGTTGGATCGTCGCTCCGGGGGTCAACCGCCAGGGCGAGGCGCTGGACGCCATGGAGGCGTGGCTCTCGGCCATCGAGGCGGACCACCGCCGGGCGACCCCGGCCGAGCTCGCGGTGCGCAACCGGCCCCCGGCCGCGTCCGACGGTTGCTGGACGTCGGCCACGGCGTCCAAGATCTCCGACATCGAGGCCTGCTACGCCGGACCGTTCCCGATCGCCGCCGACCCGCGCATAGCGGCCGGCGGCCCGGTCGCCAGCGACGTGGTGTGCCAGACCGCCCCGCCCAAGCCGGAGGACTACGCGGTGACGTTCAGCCCTGAGCAGTGGGCCCGCCTGGAGGCGATCTTCCCCCGCGGCGTCTGCGACTGGTCGTTGCCCGGGATCGCGGCGGACGCCGAGTTCGCCGGCCCCTGGCAGAACTACGGGTCGACGCCATGACCGACCTCGCGACGTGGAAGGGCTTCGAGGGACCGCCCGCGACCGTGATGGCGTCGCCCCGCTGGGTGCGGGTCAAAGCGGGGGAGACGCTGGTCGCCGACAGCCGCCGCGCGCTCCTGCTGGCCTGGTACGGGCCGGGGCGCCTCCCGACGTACTGCTTCCCGGAAGCCGACGTCCGCACCGACCTGTTGCAGCCCTCGGCCGAAGGCGAGGGAGAGGGCTTCCTGGCGCCGTACGACGTCCTGACGGGCGCTGTGACGGTCTCGGGCGGCGCCACCCGGTTCCGGGGCGTGCCGGACGATCTGGCGGCTCTGGAGGGCCACTGGACCTTCGCCTGGGACACCGGGCTCACGTGGCTCGAGGAGGCCACCGAGGTCCACGTGCACGCCCGGGACCCGTCCAAGCGGGTCGACGTGGTCCCCAGCTCACGGCACGTCGAGGTCTCGCTCGACGGCCAGGTGGTGGCCTCGTCCGACCGCCCGCACGCCTTGTTCGAGACCTGGCTCCCGACCCGCTGGTACCTCCCGGCCGAGGACGTCCGCCAGGACCTGCTGGTCCCCACGACGACGTCCACCATGTGCCCGTACAAGGGCACCGCCCGCTACTGGTCGGTCCTGGTGGGCGACCAGGAGCACCGCGACGTCGTGTGGTCCTACCCGGACCCCATCCCGGAGTGCCCCGGTGTGCGCGGTCTGCTGTGCTTCTTCAACGAGAAGGTCGACCTGACGATCGACGGCGAGCCCCAACCCCGCCCCATCTCGCCCTGGTCCTGACCGTCAGGGGGCCG
>DASRJN010000048.1:0-3376 GCA_035649455.1 Acidimicrobiales bacterium | reverse complement strand
GCATCCCGCACCTGGTGGTGTGCGTGAACAAGATGGACCTGGTCGACTGGTCCCAGGAGCGGTTCGAGGAGATCAAGGCCGAGTTCCGCAGCTTCGCCATGAAGCTCGACGTGCACGACCTGACCTTCATCCCGCTCTCGGCGCTGCACGGCGACAACGTGGTCGAGCGGTCGGCCACCATGCCGTGGTACGAGGGCTCGGCGCTGCTGCACCACCTGGAGGAGGTGCACATCGCCAGCGACCGCAACCTGATCGACGCGCGCTTCCCGGTGCAGTACGTCATCCGGCCCCAGGACCAGACCAACCACCACCTGCACGACTACCGGGGCTACGCCGGCAGCGTGGCCGGTGGGGTGCTCAAGCCGGACGACGAGGTGGTGGTGCTGCCGTCCGGGCTGACCTCGACCATCCAGTCGATCGAGACGGCCGACGGGCCGGTGGCCGAGGCGTTCTCGCCCATGGCGGTCACCGTGCGGCTGGCCGACGACGTGGACGTGTCCCGCGGCGACATGATCTGCCGGATCCGCAACCGGCCCCACGTGGGCCAGGACCTCGAGGCCATGGTGTGCTGGCTGACGGCCGAGTCCGACCTGCGGGCGGGGACCAAGCTGGCGATCAAGCACACGAGCCGCTGGGGCCGGGCGCTGGTCAAGGACCTGCAGTACCGGCTCGACGTCAACACCCTGCACCGCGACGAGGCGGCGCCGTCGCTGGCGCTGAACGAGATCGGGCGGGTGCGGTTGCGCACCACCGTCCCGCTGTTCTTCGACGACTACCGGCGGAACCGGGCCACGGGCAGCTTCGTGCTGGTGGACGAGTCGACGCACAACACGGTGGGCGCCGGCATCATCCTCGGGCCGACCGAGGTCGAGTGACCGGCAACGTCGTCTGGCACCGGGGCGCGGTCGACCGCGCCGACCGGCCCAGCGCCGGCGCCACGGTCTGGTTCACCGGCCTGTCGGGCTCGGGCAAATCCACGGTGGCCGCCGAGCTGGAGCGCGCCCTGGTGGCCGCCGGCCGCCCCGCATACCTGCTAGACGGCGACAACCTGCGTCACGGCCTCAACGCCGACCTGGGCTTCACGGCCGCCGATCGCAGCGAGAACATCCGCCGGGTGGGCGAGGTGGCCCGCCTGTTCGCCGACGCCGGCGTGGTGGCCCTGGTCCCGGTGATCAGCCCTTACCGCGCCGACCGCGACCGGGCCCGCGCCATCCACGAGTCCGCCGGCGTCCCGTTCGTGGAGGTGTTCGTGGACACGCCGCTGGAGGTCTGCGAAGCCCGCGACCCCAAGGGCCTCTACGCCAAGGCCCGGGCCGGCGAGATCAAGGGCTTCACCGGCATCGACGACCCCTACGAAGCCCCCCACCACCCCGACCTCCGCCTCACCCCCGACCATGGCGACCCCGCCACCCAGGCCGCTCTGGTGCTCGAGCTGCTACCTGACTAAGGCTTGCCCTGCTGGCCTTTCAGTGGTGTACAGTACTAACCAATGGTGTTTGTAGCCCGCCAAGGTAAGGTATCGGCCGAAGAGTTCTTCGCGATGACCTGGCTGCCTCGCATTGCCGAATTGATCGATGGCGAGGTCGTCGTGAACAGCCCGAGCTTCCGGCACCAGCGCGTCGGGGACGAACTCCTGTACAGGCTCCTCAGCTGGGCAAAGGCCTCGCCAGGCCGGGGCGTCGTGTCGACGACGGTCGACGTCAAGCTCGACGGCGGCAATGTGTACTGCCCGGACATCTTCTGGTTCAGCGAGGACCGGCAGCCCCACATCGACGATGTGAGGCTGCCACGCCTCCCCGATCTGGCCATCGAGGTGCTGTCGCCCTCGACTCGGAGCAACGACCTGGGGAAGAAGCGGGTCCGCTACGAGGAGCAGGGCCTGCCTGAGCTGTGGTTGATCGACCCCAGGCCGGAAGCCAACCCCGTGATCAGGGTGTTCCGCCGGACATTGCCCGGTGCTCCGACCTTTGACCTCAACTTGATGTTGAGGGTTGACGATGTGCTGGGTTCGCCTCAGCTGGAGGGGTTCTCGGTGAAGGTGCGGGACCTTCTGCCGTAGCTAGAGGAGGCGCTCCAGCACCAGCTCGTCGCGCAGGGGGATGCCGTAGTCGCCGATGGCGGGGATGGTGGGCTTGCGGCGGCGGGCCTCGGTGATGGCGCCGGGGCGGAGCTGGGCCAGGTGGTAGCCGTGGCGTTGGTAGAGGCGGAGGGCGTCCAGGTTGTCGTTGGTGGTGACCAGCCACTGGGTGGTGGCTCCCGCCTGGAGGGCGGCCATGGCGACGGCGTCGACCAGGAGGGCGCCGATGCCCTGGCCCTGGCGGTCGTCGGTGACGGCCAGGGCGGCCAGCTCGGAGCGGCCGGTGGTGTCCGGCGGGCTCCATGTCGCCAGCGCGACCAGCTGGGGCCCGTCCCAGGCGCCGAGGCTGTTCAGGGCGAGCACGTCGTGCATCTCGCCCAGGCGGGACTGGTGGCGGCCGGCCATGGTGGCGTCCAGCAGGGCTTCGGCCGCGGCGTCGTCGGCCGGGGTGAGGGGGCGCAGCTCGATCTCGGCCATGACCGTCAGCGGACCAGGGGCTTGTACTTGATGCGGTGGGGCTGGTCGGCTTCGGCGCCCAGCTCCTTGTGGCGCCAGGCCTCGTACTCGCTGAAGTTGCCCTCGAACCAGCGGACCTGGCTGTCGCCCTCGAACGCCAGGATGTGGGTGGCGACCCGGTCCAGGAACCAGCGGTCGTGGCTGATCACCACCGCGCAGCCGGGGAACGCTTCCAGCGCGTCCTCCAGGGCCCGCAGCGTGTCCACGTCGAGGTCGTTGGTGGGCTCGTCGAGCAGCAGCACGTTCCCGCCGCGGCGCAGCATCTTGGCCAGGTGCACCCGGTTGCGCTCGCCACCGGACAGCACGCCCACCTGCTTCTGCTGGTCGGACCCCCGGAAGTTGAACGACGCCACATAGGCCCGGCTGTTGACCTCCCGCGTGCCCACCTTGAGCAGGTCCTGGCCCTCGGTGATCTCCTCGTAGACCGTCTTGTCGGGGTCGAGCGCATCCCGGGACTGGTCCACGTAGGCCAGGTCGACCGACGAGCCGACGGTGATGGTGCCGCTGTCGGGTGCATCGGCGCCGGTGATCATGCGGAACAGCGTCGTCTTGCCGGCGCCGTTGGGACCAATGACGCCGACGATCGCGCCGGGCGGCACCTTGAACGAGAGATCGTCGATCAGCAGTCGATCGCCGTAGCCTTTGCTGACGTGGCGAAACTCGATGACGTCGTTGCCGAGCCGTTCGGCCACCGGAATGAAAATCTCCTACATCTCGTTGCGTTTCTGGTACTCGTACGACGAAAGCTCCTCGAAGCGCGAAATGCGCGCCTTGGCCTTGGCG
>DASRJN010000047.1:0-13409 GCA_035649455.1 Acidimicrobiales bacterium | reverse complement strand
CACCGTGTCCAAGGGCCGGGGCTACCGCTCGGCCGAGGCCAACAAGACGTCCGACACCATCGGCGTGATCCCGGTCGACTCGATCTTCTCGCCCGTGCGCCGGGTGTCGTTCGACGTCGAGCCCACCCGCGTCGAGCAGTCCACCGAGTTCGACCGCCTGGTGCTCGACATCGAGACCGACGGGTCGATCAACCCCCGCGACGCCCTCGCCTCGGCGGGCGACACGCTGCGGTCGCTGGTGGCGCTGGTGGCGGACATGAGCGAGGAGCCCCAGGGCCTCGAGCTCGGCGAGCTGGCCGTGACCAGCGCCGGCTCCCCGGACCTGGACCTCCCCATCGAGGACCTCGACCTGTCCGAGCGTCCCCGCAACTGCCTCAAGCGGGCCCAGGTCAACACCGTGGGCGAGCTGGTGCAGAAGACCGAGGACGACCTGCTGGCCATCACCAACTTCGGGCAGAAGTCGCTCGACGAGGTCATCGCCAAGCTCGACGAGCGCGGCCTGTCGCTCCGCACCAAGGACTGATCCCGTCATGCCTGCCACCCCCAAGAAGGGTCGCCGCTTCGGCGGCAATGCCGCCCACCAGCGGCTGATGATGGCCAACCTGGCGGCCAGCCTGTTCGCGGCCGAGGGCATCGTGACCACCGAGGCCAAGGCCAAGGCCCTGCGCCCGGTGGCCGAGAAGCTCATCACCAAGGCCCGCCGCGCCGACGCCGATCCCGAGGTCAAGCTCCACCAGATCCGCCAGGTCGTCGCCTACCTCGGCGACCGGGAGATGACGCACAAGCTGTTCAACGAGATCGGCCCGCGCTACGCCGACCGCAACGGCGGCTACACCCGCATCCTCAAGCTCGGTCCGCGCCAGGGCGACAACGCGCCCATGGCCCGCATCGAGCTGGTGTGACCGCCTGACGCTGTTCGACATGACCGACGACCCAGCGGCCCCTGAGGGGCCGCTGGTGCGCGTTCGGATGACCGTCGGCTACGACGGCTCGGGGTTCCACGGCTTCGCCCCCCAGCCCGGCGTGGTCACCGTGGGAGGCACGTTGCGGGACGCGCTGGAGCGGGTGCTCCAGGCGCGCGTGGAGCTGACGTGCGCGGGTCGCACCGACACCGGCGTGCACGCCTGGGGCCAGGTGGTCAGCTTCGACGCACCGGCCGACCGCTTCGACCCGCTGGTGCTGGGCCGGTCGATCAACCGGCTGTGCGGCCCCGCCATCGTGGTGCGCGACGTCGGGCGGGCACCCGAGGACTTCGACGCGCGCCACTCGGCCACCGGCCGCACCTACCGCTACACCATCGTCAACCGCCCGGTGCCCGACCCGTTCCTGGCGCACCTGGCGTGGCACGTGGACGAGCCGCTCGACCTCGACCTGCTGCGCCTGGGGTGCGACCCGCTGGTGGGCGAGCACGACTTCTCTGCCTTCTGCCGGCGGCCCAAGCCGCGGGACGGCGGCGAGGTGTCGCTGGTCCGCACCGTGCGCCGGGCGGGCTGGACCGACCTGGACGGCGGCGTGCTGCGGTTCGAGATCGAGGCCAACGCCTTCTGCCACCAAATGATCCGCAGCATCGTGGGCACGCTGGTGGACGTGGGCCTGACCCGCAAGCACGCGGGGGAGCTGCTGGGGATCATCGCCGGGCGCGACCGGTCCCAGGGCTCCCGCCTGGCCCCGCCGCAGGGCCTCAGCCTGTGGGCCGTCAGCTACCCACCCCTGTGAGCCACCGGGTCCCGCACGCCTTCGGGGCGGGCGAATACTCTCTGCGCATGCCGGGCGCCGCCAGAAAGGTTGCTGTGGCGCTTCTGGTCCTGACGCTGGGGGCGTGCTCGGCGGGCGCCTCCGCGTCGCCGGAGGTGCCTCGACAGGAGACCACCACGACCGAGGCGTCCCCGACGACGCCTTCCACCGAGGCGCCGACCACCGAGGCGCCGACCACCGAGGTGCCGCCCTCGACCGCCGCCACCACGCCCGAGAGCCCGTCGACCACGGTGGCACCGGAGGAGGACGCTGGCAGCGGCGTCGACTGGGGGCTGATCGCCGTCATCGCCGCCGTCATCGCAGTGGCGGCGCTGCTGTTCGGGCTGATCTCCTCGGCGACGCGACGCCGGTCCCAGGCCAAGGGATCGCTCGAGCGGCGCCTCGCGCACCTGGTGGGCGGAGCCGAGTGGATCCACGATCAGGCGTCGCTCGACCTGGTGGGCGGCACTTACACCCCCGACCGTCTCCGAGGCGCCTGGGAGGACACGCGGCGCCGCATGAACGACCTGGGCGCCGAGGCCACCGCCCTGGCGGTCGACGCCCACGACCAGCAGCTCCAGCAGCAGCTGAGAGCGCTGAGCCACTCGCTCGGCCTGCTGGCCGGCGCCCTTGACACCAGCGTCGGCCTGCGCATCCAGGATGCCCGCGACCCGGGCGCCGCCATGGCCGCCTCGGCCTCTGCCGATGTCGTCAACCAGCGCCGCTATGACCTGATGGCTGCCATCGTCCCGCTGTCGCGCCGGGTCTGAACAGCCACATCAGGCGGGCGGTCACGCCCGCTGGGAACACGCCGTGGCGGTCTAGGTCTCGGCCAGGCCGTCGCGGACGGCCCAGGCCGCCACCTCGGTGCGGGACGACATGCCCAGCTTGGACAGGATGTTGGAGACGTGCACCGCGGCGGTGCGGGGGGAGATGTAGAGGCGCTCGGCCAGCTGGCTGTTGGACAGGCCTTCTGCCAGGAGGCGGGCCACCTCCCGCTCCCGGGGGGTGAGGGCGTCGGGGCCACTGGGTGTCGGGCCCAGGCCCAGACGGCGCTGGACCGCGACCAGCTCGTCGACCCGCCAGCCGTGCCAGCGGGCCAGCAGCGGCGCGGCCGCCTCGGCGTGGGTGCGGGCCTCGTCCAGCCGGCCCTCGGCGATCAGGCCGCGGGCCGCACCCACGTGGGCGGTGCCCCGGTGCCCGGCCATGACCTCCGGGGCCAGGCCCAGCGAGCCGGCTGCGAGGGCGAAGAGCTCGGCGGCGTCGGCCGGGCGGCCCTCGGCCTCCGCCAGCTGGGCATCGAGCAGGCGGCGCCACGGGTCCGAGTTGGGAAGGCGGTGGCCTACGTAGTTGCCGACCCGCTCGACGAGCGGGCGCAGCTCGGCCGGGTCGAGCCCCGCGCTGAGGCCGGCCCGGAGCAGGTCGTGGGCCTGGGCCGCGTCGGCCACCCCCACCGTGTCGATGGCCTCCAGCAGCTTGGGCAGCAGGGCGCGGGCCTCGGCGAGGTCAGCCTGGCGGCAGGCGAGGTGGAACTTGAGCCCGTAGGCTCCCGGCGCGGTCCGCTCGGTCACCGGCCGGGCGTACTCGGCGAATCCGGCCGCGCCTTCCACGTCGCCGGCTTCGAGGGCCAGGCCCGCCCGGAACACGGCCAGGTAGCGCCGCTCGGTCCACGGGGCGCGGGCGGTCGAGTAGGCGCGCCAGCCCTCGTCGAGGTGGGCGATGGCGGCGTCGAGGTCGCCCTCCACCGTGGCCAGCTGCGCCAGCGCCACGGGCTCGTCCACCCGGGCCAGGACGTCATACCCGGCCGCCTCGGCCTGGGCGTGCATGCGGTCGATCAGTGCCCGCACCTCGCCGATCTCGCTCCACTGGCGGGCGTGCCAGATGAGGTTGTTGAGCGCCCGAGCTGCGAGCACGTGCTCGCCCCGCTGCTCGGCCTCGTCGGCGGCCGCCTCCAGCAGCGCCCGGCCCTCCTCCATGTCGTCGACCGTCATCATCAGGGCCGAGCCCTTCTCGACCATGGCGGCGAGTCGCACGTCCGCCAGGTCGTGGGCCTCGGCCAGGGCGCGGGCCTTGTCGGCCCATTCCAGCGTGGACGGCACCTTGTCCCGCAGCATGTAGGACTGGGCCACCGCCGCCATGGCCCGGGCCCGCTGCTCGTCGTCGGGCAGGCGGTCCACCGCGTCGATCAGGTCCATGGTGAACGAGGCCATCCCGGCGAGCTCGCCGGACTCCCGGGAGATGCGCATGCGCGCCCCGAGGGCATTGGCCTCCTCGCTCACGTCGTCCCGGCGGCGGGCCAGGGCCAGCCAGCGGTCGCCGTAGTGGGCGGCGTCGTCCAGCAGCCCGGTCAGGTAGCAGGCCTTGGTGGCCAGGGACAGCAGCTCGATGTCGTCCTCGCACTCGCTCAGGCCGATCTCGGCGAGGTGGCGGGCCTGGTAGGTCGAGCCCAGGGCCAGCGACTCGCGGGCGCCCTTGCGGGCCTCCTCCACCATGTCCTCGTAGCGGCCGGCGCCTCGGGCATGGCGGGCCAGGGCCAGGTGGTCCTTGCTGCCCGTCGCGCGCATGGCATCGAGCGCGGCCTGGTGCAGGCGCCGTTGCTCGCGGCCCAGCAGCCCGCCCTCGATGGCCTCCCGAGCCAGCTCGTGGTGGAAGCTGAACACGTCGGGCTCGCTCTCCACCAGGAGGCCGCTGTCCACCGCCGCTCGCAGCCGGCTGATCAGCTCGTCCTCCGACGTGCCGGTCACCCCGGCGAGCAGGTCGAAGCTGACCCGGCGGCCCAGCACCGCCGCGGTGCTGACGATGGCCCGCACGTCCGGGTCGACGTCGTCCACCTGCTTGCGGACCAGCTCGCTCACCGTCCATGGGAGCGGCATGTCCTCCAGGTCGGCGGCCGTGGCGCCCACTGCGCTGGCCACCAGCTCCTCCAGGAAGAACGGGTTGCCGCCGGTGCGGCTGTGGAGGGCTTCGACCACCCGGAACGAGGGCACCGTGCCGTACACCGCGGTGAGGAAGGCGCCCACGTCGGCCGGGCTCAGCCGGGAGAGCTGGATGTGGGCCACCGAGTGGCGCCGCTCCAGCCGGGGCAGCATCTCGGCCGCAGGGTGGCGCCGGGACAGCCCGTCGGGGCGGTAGGTGCCCACCACCAGCAGGCGGCCCCCGCCGGGCTCGGCCAGCTTCTCGAACACGGTGACGCTCTCGAGGTCGGCCCAGTGCAGGTCCTCGAACACCACCAGCCCGGTGGCGTGCTCGGTGAGCTTGCGGACCAGCTCGACGCCCGCCCGGGTGCGCTCCTCGGCGGGACGCTCGTCGTCGCTGATGGCCTCGACCAACTCGGCATGGCCCCCGGTGGGGACCCTCCCGAGCGAGTCGAGGAACAGCTCCATGGGCCGGCTCTCGCTGCCGGGATCGGCCTGGCCGGCCAGGACCACGGTGCCCGCCGGGACCTGGGTGACCAGCTCCTGGACGAGGCGGGTCTTGCCGATGCCTGCCTCGCCGGCCACGAGGGCGACGGCCGGTTCGGAGCGGGCTCCGACCAGGCGGGCCAGGTGATCGAGCTCGGCCGCCCGGCCGACCATCACCGGCGACAGGCCTGAGCGTCCCACGAGCATGCTCCGAGCGTACGGCCCCGCTAGGACCACCACGGATCGGATTCAGGCTGCGAGATGGGCCCGCTCGGCGGCGGGAGGGGCTGACGTGCGGGTCCGCAGGTCGATGACGGTGTCGGCCGAGCGCCGGTTGCGCCGCGAGCGCCGGCCGAGCCGGGCCAGGCGGTTGGAGGCAGCCTCGTCGAGCAGCTGCTGGGTGTGCTGGTTGGTGAGGGTGATGGTGAATTCCGGATGCGTGAACATGTCGACAGAGTGCGCTTCTGAGGTAGCGGCCCACATCGGACGGCCTACGCGTTCTCCGGTCCGGTCGGTACGTACGCATGCCCGCCGCGGGCCTACGTATGCCCTCGCGATGACTAGGCCCTAGAGCTCCTCCTGGACCTGCATGTGCTGGAACACGAACCAGCCGGGCAGCACGGGCAGCCAGAACGTGATGAGGCGGAAGGTCAGGACCGCGGCTACCGCCTTGCCGTCGGGCATGCCGTAGCCGGTGAGGGCGGTGACGAGGGCCGCCTCGACCGCACCCAGGCCGCCCGGGGTGGGGGCCAGCGACCCCAGGGCCGCTGCCACCAGGTAGGCCGCGCCGATCTGGGGCAGGCTCAGCCCGCCGTCGAAGGCGATGACGGTGGCCGCCAGCGCGGCGATGTAGCACAGCGTGACGCCCGCGGAGCCGCCCAGCATGGCGAACAGCCGCCACGGGTCGGTCACCACGTCGGTCAGCGACCCCAGCGCGGTGCGGGCCTGTGACACCACCTGAGGCATCACCTTGCGCCGTACCGCGGGGACCAGCCCTATCACCAGCCCGCTGGCCGCCAGCAGGACGGCCACGACCAGCAGCGCGGTGGTGGCGTCCGGGAGCGAGAACCGGCCGACGCCCCGGGTGCCGGTCCAGGCCACGAAGGCGACCAGCAGCACCGCGTGCACGACGAAGCCCGCCACCATGTTCAGTCCCACCGACGTGGCCGCCACCGCCGGCTGGACTCCGGCCCGCTGCAGGAAGCGCACGCCCACGGCCAGGGCGCCGGTGTTGGCCGGCGCGATGCGGCTGGCGAAGGACGAGGCGACCTGCATCCGGAACGTGGCCCAGAAGGGGATGGGCTGGGGGACCGAGCCCACCATCGAGACCGCGGCGCACAGGTAGCTGGCCGCCGACGCCAGCAGCGCCGGGAGCAGCCAGGCGAGCTGGGCCTCGGCCGCGGCGTCGGCCGTGCGCTGCACGTCGGCCAGCTGCGGCAGCAGGACGTAAAAGGCGACCGCGAAGGCCACGACCGACACCAGGGTGCGGGGCCTGACCCGCTCCAGCCGGGCCAGCGACGCCGAGGGGACGCCGGTGACCGTCTGGACGCGCTCGCGCAGGTCGGCCAGCAACGTGCCTTTGCCGCGCAGGGCCCGCCGGGTGGATCCGGGCAGGGCCAGCGGCTGGAGGTAGGGGAGCACGCCGCCGACCTGGGCCGCGCCCACCGCGTCCACCGCGGCGTCGACCGCCGCGGGCGCGCCCACCACCAGCGCCGTCGCCACCAGGAGCTGGGCCGTGTCCCGGGCGAGGTCGCGCGCGGTGGCCGCCACCCGCGCCGGGTCGAACCCACCCAGTACGGCGCGGCCGTCGGGGGTGATGGTGAACGAGCCCAGCCCCAGCGAGCGGTGGGCGATGCCGGCGCGGTGCAGGCAGCCCACCTGGCGCCAGGCGTCCACCAGCGGGCCCGCCGCCAGGTCCTCGGCGTCGAGCGTGGCCGCGGGCACGCCCTCCACCGCCTCGCTGACCAGCCCGACCGATCCGTTGGGCGAGGCCACCACCGCCCGCACGGTCCGCACCCGGGCGCCGCCGGTGGCCGCCAGGCTCTGGGCCAGCGCCTCGTGCTCGACCCGGCGCTGCACGGTGAGGTGGGGCTGGTCGACCTCCGCGCTGCGCAGGCGGGCGTAGCGCCACAGCCGGGACAGCAGGTCGGCCGAGCGGTCCCGCGCGGTGCGCACCGTCAGCCGCAGCCCCTCGCCGCCGGCCAGGTCGACCCGGTAGAGCAGCGGCTCCGACCCCGGGCGCTGCTCGATGCGGGCCACCGGTCCCAGGCGCCCGACCATGGCCAGCAGCTCGGGGGCCGCGGGCTCGGGGCTGGGGGTGCCGATGAGGACGAGCGCGGCGCTCCCCACCACCAGCCCCACCGCCAGGGCCAGGGCCACGTCGAAGGCCGGCTCGCCCGACGACACCATGCGCAGCAGCACCAGGAAGGTCACCCCGGTCCACAGGGCGCGCCGCCAGGCGCGCGGCAGCCACGGCGAGGCGATGACCACCATGGTCACCAGCGAGGCGATCAGCGAGGCGGTGGCGAAGCGGGGGTCGGTGATCTCGACGTCGCCGCCGGTGTCGACGCGCACCCGCTCGACCACGCCCCGGTCCGACAGCAGACGGTCGAGCCCGATCATCAGCCAGCCGGCGAGGTAGCCGCCCAGCAGCAGCGCCAGGGCCCGCCGGTAGCGATGGCGCACCACCAGCACCAGGATCGCCAGCAGCGGCACCGCCGCGGCCAGCACGAAGGCCAGGGCGGTGGCCACCTCGGCGATGCGCTCGGGAACGTGGTCGTAGGCCTCGACGATGTCGGCCTCGACGCCACCCACCGTGTTGCGGGCGACCGTGGCCGCCAGCAGGCCCACACCCAGCAGCGCCAGGCCGAGCAGCAGCCGCAGGACGTCCGCGGGGGCCCGCTCGCGGCCCCGGGGCCGCAGCACCACCTCGGGGGTGCCGCCGACGTCCGGCACGAGGTCACGTACAGCGCTCAGCGGTCGTGCACCGGGTCGATGGTGTGGAACAGGAGCGACGCCACCAGCCCGCACAGGATGCCGATCCCCGCCCCGCCGGCGACATCGAGAGGCAGGTGGGCGCCGTAGTAGACGCGGGCCAGCCCCACCACCCCGGCCAGCGTGAACGGCACCAGGCGCCAGCGCCCGGGCAGCAGCGGCGTCACGACGGTGGCCACCGCGAACGCGATGGCGGTGTGGCCGGACACGTAGCCGCGCCCGTGCAGCCCGGCCTCGCGCACGTGCACCGTGGCGAGCAGGTCGCCGGGCCGGCCCCGCTGCACCGCATCCTTGACCACCTTGGCAACAAGCCAGGCGAGCAGGACCGCGGTCGAGGCCGCGGCCGCGGGGCGCCAGCGGTGGGTGGCGGCGTAGACGCCGAGGCCCGCCAGCAGCGCCATCCAGAAGTTGCCGAGCTGCATCGGCGCCCACAGGGGCCAGCGCAGCCAGCCGGGTAGGCCGTTGACCGCCTCGAAGGCTCGCATCTCCCAGCCCGGGACGGAGTCGGCCTGGTCGGAGAGGAGCAGCAGGCTCAGGCCCAGCAGGCCCGCGCCGGTGGCCGCCTCCACCGCGTGGCGGCCCCAAGGACGGGTGCCCGGCCGGGGGCGCCGCTCGCTGCGCAGAGCCATCGTCAGCCGGCCGCCGAGCGACGGGAGATCGAGCAGGGCACTCTGTCCATGGTGGCGACTCCGACCGCCCTGGTCACGTACCGTTCTGATCGACGGGCACTCCGACGACCAGGTTGAGCCCCGAGCCGATGGCCACGCCCAGGGCCGCGCCGCAGATCACGTCGAGCGGGTTGTGGGCCCCGACGTAGACCCGGCCCACCATGACCAGCCCCACGAGCACCCAGGGCACGAACCGCCACTGGCGGGGCAGGTAGGGCGCGATCAGGCAGGCCATGGCGGCGGCCAGCACCGCGTGGCCGGACACGAAGCTCTCGCCCGCCACGCTCACGTCCCCGCGCAGCTCGGCGGTGGCCCCGATGGAGGTGCCCGGGCGCTCCCGGGTCACCACCGCCTTCACGACCCGCTCCAGGACCAGCTTGAGCACGGTGGCGAGGACCAGTGCCAGCGCAAGCCGGTAGCGGCGCAAGAGGGCGGCCACGATGGCCAGGATCGGGCCCACCACGATCACGCCGATCTGCTGGAACGGCCACAACACCGGGTACAGCGCCCCGGGCAGGCCGTTGACCGCGTCGAACACGCTGCGCTCCCAGTCGGGGACGTGGCCGTCACGCACCACGCCCATCCCCGCCAGCAGCACGGCCAGGCCGACCGCCGCCGCCAGGGCGTCGCTGGGGCGCCGCTCGTACTCCACCTCGGTCACCGGCACCGGCTTGTCCAGGTCACTCATTGGTGCACCCTCCGGGATGCACCCAATGAGTGCTCGGCCCACAGGGCCGAGTAACGCACTGTGTTGATGGTTCGCTCGACAAGCTCGCTCACGTGACACACTCCGCGCCCGCGCCGCACAGGGCCAAGCCGTTGAGGTCCTTCACGTGCTCGACGAGCTGGGCGCGGGGGACGAAGCCGAGCGCTTCCTCCACCACGAAGAGCAGCTCGGGGCTGCCGTCCTGGTTGAAGTTCAGCTCGTAGGTCACGCAGCCACCGGGGAACAGGTAGTAGCGGGTCGTGCGCAGCCCGGGTGGGAGCCGCTCGGTGAGCTCGAAGCGCTCGGTGCCGACCTCGTCGCTGGCGGAGGGGAGGGCATCGGACACGTCACAGTCCTCCGGCCGGACCAGCGTGGCCCGCACTGCCCTGTCCCCGGCCTGGTCGGAGTCGAGCGAGAACGAGGCCTCGTGCCGCTCGACGTGGACGCCGTCCAGCTCCCAGCCCGCGGGCAGCGCTTCGAGGCAGGGCACCTGGGTGGCCTCGGGAACGGCCTGCGCCATGAGGACCATCAGGCGCCCCGTGCCGCAATCGGGCGAGGCGTTGATCTCGATGTCGTGGCTGGGGGTGAACAGGCTGACCGTCTGCGCGACGGCCAGGACCAGCGCCACCACCAGGCCGATCGCCAGCGCCACCCGGCCGAGGCTCCAGCGCTGCAGCGCGATGCGACGGCGGTGCGGCGCCAGCTGGCGGAACCGGGCCAGCAGGTTCCGCCCGTCGGCCTTCATGGCCGCTCGGAGCTGGGTGGGACTGGCCACGCCCCGGGTGGCGGCGAACGCCTCCGCGATGTCGTCCGGCGTGAAGAGCCGCAGCGCCCGCTCGTAGACCCGCTCGGGGTCGGTGCGCACGGCCAGGACCAGCATCATGTTCCCCAGGTCGACCGCCTGGCGCCACGGGGACGGCCGCACCTGGGTGAAGGCGGCGTCGATCAGGTACACGTGCCCGTCGCGCACCATGATGTTGGCCGGCTTGATGTCGCGGTGCGCCAGCCCGATGTCCCACAGCCGGCGCATGATGCCCAGCGCCTCGTCGACGATGGCGTCGTCGATGTCCGCCTCGCCGATCTCGACCGCGCCCTCGATGAAGCTGGCCACCAGCATGTACTCGCGCTCCGGCGTGATCTCGACGATGCCGTAGGGCGTGGCGGTGGGGATCCCGGCGTCGCGCAGCAGCCGCAGCGCGTAGTCCTCGTACTCGACCAGGCGGCGCACGTTGGAGAACCGGGCCTCGTCCTCCAGGCGGCCGTAGAGCAGGCGGCGGCCGAGCTTGTACCAGCGGTCCGCCCGTACGTGGTTCATGGCGAAGAGCTTGGCGAACAGGTAGGTCTCGGCCGGGGCGCCGTCCTCGGTGGTGGTCTCGACCCGCAGCCGCAGCGGGGTGGAGCCACCCGAGCCCTCCAGGCCCACGGGCTTGGCCTCCAGCACGGTCAGGCCGAGCTGGTCGCGCACCGCCCCGATGATCGCTTCGCCGCGGGCGCCACCCACGTCGAGGTGGGCGGTCTTGCCCCCGCCGTACTCGACCGGCACGTACTGGTTGGGCGTGAACAGCCGGAAGGCGGCCAGCGGGAAGGCGATGCCGATCACCAGGCCCACGGCCGCGTCGAACGGGTGGTCGACCGCCAGGTAGAGCCGGGCCACCACGATCACGGCCAGCACCCCGCCGGCCACCCACTTGGCCTTGTTCCGGGCCCGGCCCGCCGGCACCAGGCTGTAGAGGATGGCCACCAGCACGGCGGCCACCATCACGGCCGGCGGGGACGGCGCCGAGAAGCCCGCCCAGCGCCCGATGGTGGTGACGTCGTAGGGCCGGGGACGGGAGAAGGCCTGGTAGAGCGCGATGGCGACCAGCTCCATGACCAGGATGCTGGCGAGGAAGGTGAACAGGTGGCGCCAGCGCCGGAACACCATCTGGGCCACCACCACGCCGAGGGCGATGAAGGTCATCCACCAGCCGGTGGCGACGCGGTCGATCCCCCGGGCCAGGCTGGTGAGCCACGGGGTGCGGATCGACGCCAAGGCCCGCAGGACGGCGGCGTCGGCCTGGTCGACCAGCCGGCGCGCGCCCGCCGACACCAGCAGCAACAGGATGGCCAGGACCGCCACCACCAGGGCCACCGCCCAGCGCTTGCCGGTGCGCCCCAGGCTGCGCGGCAGGGGCGGCGCGGCGCCGGTCGGCCGCCGCCGGCGGCGGCCCGTGCGCAACCGTCCCCGGGCATCGGGGCCCTCCACGGCCGTGGGCGCCACTGCGGGCCCCGTCGCGTCCGAGGCGAGGCCGTTGATATCGCCCGGCGCGGTCACGCCAGCCCCTGATCGGCGAGCCAGCGGCCGGCCACATCGGCGGCGGGCTCGCCCGCCAGCACCTGCTCGTTCATCTCCCGGAGGCTGTCGGAGGTGAGGGCGGCCGACACGGCGTCGGCGGTGGCCACGAAGTCGTCGCCCCAGCGCTCGACCACCTCGGTCCGCACCAGCGGCGTGACGTTCTCCGCCGGCTGCAGCCCGCGGTCGTCGGCCAGCATGACCAGATCCTCGGCCTCGATGCGGGGATCGGTGGTGAACAGCAGCGCGGCGTCCACGTGCCCGCCGTCGAGCGCCTGGTGGGTGAGCGGCCCGCCCACGTCGAGCGGCATGAAGCGGGCGAAGTCGAGCCCGTAGGTCGAGCGCAGACCGGCCAGGCAGAACGTCCGCTCCGGGCAGCCGGGCGGTCCGCCGAAGCTGAGGTCCGGGGCGACCGCCCGTAGGTCGCTGACGTTGGTGAGCCCGTAGCGCTCGGCCACGGCCTCGGTGACCACCACCGCGTTGGCGTCCTGGGCCGGGGACGGCGCCAGCGCCATGAGCGGCCGGCCGCGGAGCTGGCGCTGCAGGCCCGCGTAGGTGGCGGCCTGATCGCTGGTGGGGCGCGGCCCGCCACGCGAGAGGAACTGCATGGCGGTGCCGGCGTACTCGGGCACGAACTCCACCAGGCCCCGGGCCAGGGCGGGCTGGACCAGCTCGCGGGGCCCGACGCCCAGCGCCAGGTCCACGTCGTAGCCGCCGGCCTCCAGCGCCTGGGCGTAGATCTGGGCCAGCAGCTCGCTCTCGGGGAAGTCGAACGAGGCCACCGTCACCTGGTCGTCGCCCAGCGTGCGGGCCGCGTCGTCTCGCGCCGGAGCCTCGCCACACCCGCTCGCCGCCGACAGCGCGACCACGACTACTGCAGCGATGAAGCTAGGACGCCTCCGGGCACGCATCTGGGATCGCCCCCCGTCCGTCGATCAGCCACCAGACTCCCACAGCGCTCTCCCTAGGGGAACCCGTTGCTATACCAGGGCACGACGACGAAACTCGTGGTGCATGGCGCGAACAGAGCCCGAGGTGACGCCCAGCAAGGCCGAGGAGGGCGAGCCGGCAACCCGGCCCCGGGGCTGGCACGACCCGCGCGTGCGGCGGGCACTGCAGGCCGCGGTGTCGATCGTGCTGGTGGGCGGGATCTTCTATTTCGTGCTCGGCCAGTTCGCCGACCTGTCGTCGGTGTGGCGGGCCATCCGCTCGCTGACCAAGGTCGAGGTGGCGGTGCTGCTGGGGCTGGCCGCCTGGAACCTGGCCACCTACTGGATCCAGATGGTCATCGCGACGCCGGGCCTCACCTACCCCCAGTCCATGGTCCTCACCGAGTCGACCACCGCGGTGTCCAACGCCTTGCCCGCCGGCGGGGCCATCGGCGTGGGCCTGACGTACTCGATCCTGGGCTCGTGGGGGTTCTCCAACTCCCGGGCCACGCTGGCCGTGCTGGTCACCGGCATCTGGAACAACTTCGCCAAGCTGGGGATGCCGGTGGTGGCGCTGGCCATCCTGGCCGTGAGCGGCGACTCCGGCGGCGGGGGGCTGGTGGCTGCGCTGGCGGGGCTGCTGGG